>JBFJOD010000074.1:0-16892 GCA_041617795.1 Gemmatimonadota bacterium
CCGTAGAGCCAGCGTCGCCCGGCTCGTATCCCAACTCCAGGTGGCGACGCGCAAGCTCACCGCACCCAGACCACCGATGTCTCCAGCCGCTGCCAACAGATCGATGAAGCCGCCACCGCTGCGGTTGTCCGGGCCGGGCGGCGGCAAGTCGATGGCTGTTGAGAATAGGGCCGCCTTGAGATCATCGGCACTCGCCCCAGGATTCAGACCGCTCAATACCGCCAGCGAACCGGATACGTGGGGTGCCGCCCAGGAGGTAAACGAACCGGTCAACCCCTGCACCACCGCGACGTTCGCTCCGGCGTTCCGCACCAGCGGGATGTTCCCAGGCGCCACGACCTCCGGCTTGACCGAGCCGGGTGAGCACGGCGTCGGGCCACCTAAGCTGTTCTCGGCAACGACGATCGCCCCGTCGCGCTCCTCCGCGGATCCGACGCTAAAAGCGTTGAGCAGCATGTCCGCCCGCTCGGCCGGCGCGGCTACGGTATCAAATCCCGCCCCGCGGTTGCCCGCCGCAAAGACCACTGGCACTCCGGCCAACTCCAGCGCATCGATCGCCCGGTCGAACACTCCGTCGCAGCCTCCCGAGCGAAACCCCCACGAGTTGTTGAGAACGTTGGGGACATCGGAAGCCGTTGCCGGATCACCGTCCGGGTCGAGCACCCACTGCATCGACTGCAGCAGCACCGACAGCCGCGTGTAAGTACCACCGCCGAATAGCTGAAACGCGTTGGCTGCCACCCACTCCGCGCCAGGAGCCACGCCGGTGACAACCTCCAAGTCGCCCTGCACTACCTCCGGCTGTCCGAACCTCACCAGGGTATCGCCAGCTTCTAAGCTGCCGACGGCCACCGTCGTCACGATCGTCCCGTGGCCGATTCCGCCGGTCGCATCGTCGTCCACCGGAGTGGCGGTCAGTCCCCACGGGTCAAACCAGGCCTCCTCTGCCGACGTCGTCAGTCCGCGCCACTTGCGACGCAGCAACGGATGCTGGCCATCCACACCGCTGTCGATGATCGCGACCACGGTTCCCTGCCCCGTCGCTCCCGCCTGCCAAACGGCGGGCGCCTTGATCGCTCCGAGGCCCCAAGGCAGACCGCCGGCCGGATCCTGAGCGGCCGCCGGAAGTCCCGGTGCCCAGAGCAACGGAGCGGCGCCTTCACGGCCCGCAAGCTCCGCGCGGACAAGTCCGTCGTAGTAGACGCGCAATACCGACTCGGCGCTCTGCAGCTCATCGATTTGGGCGGGAGTCAGGTCGGCCGCGACCGCTCCGCCAATCCAGACCACCGCACCCAGTTGCAGATCAGTGGCTAGATCGCCGGGCACCTGCCGCCCGAGCTCGCTTGCCGAATTCGCGTAAAGGTCGGCCAGGTTGGAGGCGTGCTCGGCCGCCCGCAGCTGCCGCACTGAGGAAAGCGGACGCCGTGTTTCCGGCTGACGCAGTTCGATGAGGACCGGCACGCGCTCGGCCGGGGTGCTTCTAACCAGGATGGCGGTCAACTCGGCCGTCAGCGCAGAGCGTTGCTGCCCCCTTGCCTCACGCGCCCCCCACTGCAATCCGATGGATGTCAGCAAGGCGGCGGCAATGAGCAACGCCGCTGTTAGGCACTTTGCAGTTGTCGGTCGCACTTCACACGTTCGTCGTATTTACCGCTCCTTGGAGATACCTTTGCCTGCTCGGCGCCGCTCCCTGGCGACTTGGCCGCTCAGGCTACGAAGTCGGAGACTTTGAGCTGGTACTTATCCGGATCCGTGGTCTTGACGATGGTGCGAGTCGGTCGACCAGAGCCCGGCTCCTCTTCCGACAGATCGGTCAGCGGCGGCTGGGGCAACCGCCGGCCACTAGCATCGGAGATGATCCTAACCAGCGGTCGATGCAACTCTTCGGGATTGGGGCTCGGCGCCACTACCACCGCCAGTTCGCCCGAGTCCAGAATACAAAGCGTCCCCACCGGGTAGATGCCCATCATGTTGACGAAAGCCTTTACTATGGTCGGATCGAAACCGCGCGCGGGGTTGTCACGCATCTCCCGCAATACTTCGTCCGGCGGAAACGGGATGTACTGGTAGCTGCGCTTGCTGGTCGCGGCATCGAAGGCATCGGCCACAGCGATGATGCGCGAGAAGAACCCAAGCCAGCGCTCGCGGATCACTCTCGGGTAGCCGGTGAAGTCGGTGCGCATGTGATGTTCATAGGCCGTCAGCATCGCCCGGTAAGGATGTTCCTCGAAACCATGCAAATCGAAGAGCAGAACCAGGCCGAACTCGGGATGCTGGCTCATGATCTTCCACTCTTCCTTATCCAGCCGGCCCTCTTTGTTGAGGATGCTTAACGGTACGCGAGATTTGCCGACGTCGTGGAAGAGAGCACCGAGGCCCAGGTCGAACAGCTGCAACTTGCTGAAACCCAGTTTCTGCCCCAGTGCGACCGAGAGGATGCAGACGTTTACGGAATGCGTGAACGTGTACTCGTCGTAATCGCGCAAGGTCGTCATCCCGAGCATCGCGGCCTCGTCATGCAAGACCTGGTCGACGATGCCCAGCACGATCCGCTTCACACGCCGCCCACTCCAGGCTTTGCCCAGTCGTACGCTGGTCATGACATCTTTGACGACCGTCACCGAACGGGCATAAGTGCGACGCGCCGCCTCCTTCGCCTCTTCCGTCAGGCTTAAAGCTTCGACCAACGCGGCGGGCGGACCGATCGCGATGTTGTCTACGCCCGCATGCTCCAGTCGTTCAGTGATCGCCTCCAACGCTACCTCACCGCTGCCCTGCGGCTCGCTGATCAAAACCGAAAGGAACGAAGTCCACTCTCGCAGGTCGACGTGGGGTCCGACTTCGACCAGCCCCACACCATGAGTTTCAAGCGCCTTGCGGACGAAGACGAACGCCGCGTAGTTGCTGAGGTCGAGACGCACGCGCACATCGTTAAAGAAGAAGAAGTCGCCGGCGAGCCGAAGCTGGAGTCTGCCGTCGCGGTTGAGCACGATCCGCGCGTGCGTTTCCACCTCGGCCAGAGCGCGCTGCACCACCTGGTTTTCCAGCGGATAGAGCCGGAATGATCGCATGCAGGCATACAGCATGGCGAGATATTTCCGACCCTCGCCGCTGAGCACGGCGCTGGTGTCTCTTATGAGCGCGGCGTCACTGGCCCGCATCAGTTCGAACCTCCCGCCGCCCGCGGCGTGCCTGGTGCACCGCGCTGAGTACCATCGGATCACTGTCGCGCTCTGCTTGGCTCAGCGCATTGTTCGCATCGGAGCTACCCACCAACGACAGCGCCCGCGCCGCACAGGCACGCACCTGGCTGGGGTGCTTGAGCCAGAGTAACCGACGTCCGTTGAGCAAACGCGCGAGCAAGCGCGTGGCATCATCGCCGGCAGCCCGTGCGTAGGCCTCGAAAAACGCCAGCTGCTCTGTCAGGTCCCGTCGCTTCAGTTCGCCGCCAGTGAGGTACTCCTCCAACCGCTTAGCTCCGGGGCTGTACTTCAGCTCTGCCAGACCCTTGGCCGCTGCGACTCGCACTTCGCGGCTGTCATCCTCCAGCGCTTTAAGGAGCGGCGCGCCGGCCATCGAGGTCCGTAACGCAACCAGCGCCTCGACCGCAGCCAGACGCACCTGGCCGTCTGCACGTCCCAGCAAGGCCGAAACCGCTTCCGCCATTCCGGTCATCTTCAGACGCCCGGCGATCCGCGCCGATTCCGCCGCCACTCGCGAGTCCTCGGATTCGACCAGTCCTTCCATCACACTCGGATTCTTACGAGCCAGCGTGTCGAGCGTCGCGAGCAACTGATCCCGCACTTCTTTGCGGGCGATGCCCGGGATCATCTGAATGAGGACGACGATAGCTTCGGGGCGTAACGCGCCCAGCAGCGTTGCCAGCGCCTCACTGTTCGGGTCGATCGTACCATCTTCGAGGATTCGGACCAGCTGTTCGAGCACGATCGGCTGGCTCAATTCTCCGATGATCTCGTCGACCTCCCGCTCCAGCTCCGAGTGCTGCTTCTTCTCCGCGATCGCCTTTAGCTCGCCGACGATGTACGCTGCCTGAGTGAATCCGCCCTCCGCCAAGACGCGGGGCAGCATCTGCCGGAGGATGTCCACCACCTCGCCGCGCCGCTCGATCTCACCGAGCTCGTACTGATCAAGCACCGCGACCATTACATCGCGACGAACTGGCCGGTCCCACTCCCTGCGCAGCTCCTGTTGCAGGTGAGCGATATCTGCCTCGTCCAGGAAGTAGAGCGACGGCTCGAAGTCTTCGCGCAGGGTCGGGGTCTGCAGTTCGGGAGCCAGCTCGAGTTCCGGCAGCGAAGGTAGCTCCGTCCCCGCAGCGTGCGAGAAATCCGGCGTCGGTACCGGCGGCTCATCTCCCAAAACATCCACGTACTCGTAGCGCAGGTACTCGAAGTCGGCGTTCCACATCAGCGTGAGAAGGTCGTCCTCTTCATCCTTGAGCGTCTTCGACAAGCGCAGGATGTCGATGAACTTTCTTACTTCGTCGTCTTCGACGCCGGGGTGAAGATCGACGCGCCGAATGCCATCCCGGTAGAGCGGAAAGGCGAGGTTGTCCTGGGTACCGAGCTTCTCTTTGTAGACGGTTTTCCCTCGCCAGCGGAGCTCGCTTTCGTGCACCGTGAAGCTCAGAGTATGCTCGCGGTCGAAGATGTCGTTCAAGCGTCGGCCGAGATCGGCCAGGAACTGATGCAGGAGGGGGTTGCCCTGAACGTAAAGCAGCGCCGTACGAACGGTTTTCACGAAAACGACGAAAAAGTCTCGAATCTCGGTCTCGAGTGCCTGATCCGGTGCCCCGTCGTCGACGTCTATTTGCGAATCAGTGCTCGGCAAACCGGACCGTACTTCGTCTTCCATCACCTGTAACCTCGGGTCATTCCGTCACTCCCCGCACCAGTTTCCACTCCACCTTCCACCCATTCCACTTTGCTGCCGAATTCACGCCCCGGGCGAGCCGAAGGGCTTGCTCATCCGTCTCGTCCAGCGTTGGCCGACTGAAAGATCCCTTTCGCAGACCTCAGTTCAGGGACGCTTATTTGCTCGCAGGCCAGACAGGGGGTAGGGGTCCGGACCGTCAAACCGCGGAATAATATAGCGCGTTCGACCCGATTCCGTCACCCGACCCACAATCCCGGCCCGGCAGCCTGATACCGTCTGATCCGCGGACCGAAACGACCCCGGAACCAGCGGCCGCCCGGCCACCCGCGGCGTGTCGTTCGCCAGCCGCCTCCAGGGGCCAATCGCCAGTCGACCTTGCGCTTCGGTGCATTTTCGGGTATCGTGTATTCGGCTCCTGTTCGGGCTGCAGCATTGGCCCGTGATTGGCAGGCGGAACCTTGGAGGCGTCATGGCGCTGACGAAGCGGCAGAGAGAGATACTCGATTTCATCGAGACGTTCATCCAGAACTACGGCTATTCTCCCAGCTTCGAGGAAATCGCCGAGTACTTCGGCTATCGCTCGCTGGCGACGGTGCATGAGCACCTGTCGAACCTCGAGCGAAAAGGATACATCCGCCGAAATTACAACGAGAGTCGCTCGGTCGAACCGCTGGAGGCGACCCGCCCGCGCGTGGCTGCGGCTGGCCTGCCGTTACTGGGCCGCGTCGCTGCCGGCGCGCCAATCGAGGCGATCGAGGACAGCGAAGCGATCGCTGTCCCCGAGGACATGTTGACGGGGCGCGGACCGCATTTCGTTTTGCGGGTGCATGGCGACTCGATGATCGGTGATCAGATCCGCGACGGCGACTGCGTCGTGGTGGACGGCCGCGACAATGCCGAGAACGGCGAGATGGTTATCGCGCTGATTAACGGCGACTCGGCAACGGTGAAGCGATACTACCGCGAGGGTAACGGCCGCATCCGCTTGCAGCCTGCCAACGAGGCTCACCCACCCCAATTCTATCAGGAGGATGAGGTCCAGATTCGCGGTGTCGTGATTGGCGTGATCCGGCGCTACTGAGGCAGCTGCTCTGGAGATCTGATCCACCCAGTTTTCGCTGACCCACGGCAGCCGGGTGCTTTCTTGACACTGTGTCTTTTGCGCGGGTAAGTTGCCGTCCGTGGCGCACTCCGAGCACCACGCGGACGACTGGCGAGTCAAGCTCGTCTTGCACTATGACGGTCGGGACTTTCATGGGTGGCAGTCGCAGTCCGGCCGGCGGACAGTGCAAGGTGAGCTTTCCGCTTTACTAGAACGGCTTTGCGGTGAGACTTCGCGGCGCCTCACGGCGGCCGGCCGGACTGACCGCGGCGTCCATGCCACCGGTCAGGTCGCCAGCGCCCTGATACCCGAGCGCTGGAGCCCGCAGGAACTCCGTAGCGCGCTTAACGCACACGCCCCTCCCGACCTTTGGGTTGCCTCGGCGGAAAGAAGCGACCTCGAATTTCACCCCCGCTACGACGCTACCTCGCGGACATATGTCTACCGGGTCGGCGTCGGACCGGATTCGCATTCGCCTTTCATGGCACCGTGGTGCTGGCCGCTCCAGCGCGACCTCGATCTGCTGAGAATGCGCGAGGCGACGCGGTCCATCGTCGGCAGCCATGATTTCAGCTCTTTTGGCAAGGCCGGCCAGCCGCAACGCGGCGTCCGTTGCCGGGTTTTCGAAGCCAACTGGCGCGAGTCGACATCGCGGCCGGGGATCCTGGAGTTCGAGATCTCCGCCGACCGCTATTTGCACCGGATGGTGCGCTATCTGGTGGGGACTCTGGCCGAGGTCGGCCAGGGGCGCCGCCGACTGGAGGAAGTCGCCGGCCTGCTACAACGGGAGGCGGGGGTTCGCGCCGCCTGGCCGGCGCCACCCCAGGGTTTGTTTTTAACGCGCGTGGATTATAGTACAGGTGATCAAATAGCAAGCCGACAGGAGCTCAGGGCCAAGGGAGACAGTGCATGAAGATCTTTCTCGATACCGCCGATCTTGGGGAGATTCGTCGGGCCGCGAAGGCCGGGTTGATCGACGGGATCACAACGAATCCGTCGCTAATGGCGAAGGTCGTCGGTGAAGCCAACCTAGCGGATTACATGAAACAGGTTGCCGACGCCGTAGATGGGCCGGTCAGCCTCGAGGTTGTGGCTATCGACGCCGAAGGGATGGTCGCCCAGGGTGAGGATCTAGCACGAGTCGCCGACAATGTCGTCGTCAAGGTTCCGCTGACGGAAGAGGGCCTGGTCGCCTGCAAGCGTCTGCGGGCTACGGGGATCGGTGTGAACGTGACACTCTGCTTCTCGCCGTCTCAGGCGCTGCTCGCCGCCAAGGCCGGCGCCTCGTACATCTCGCCCTTCGTCGGCCGCCTCGACGATATCTCGCACGACGGGATGGAGCTGATCGGTCAGATCCGTGAGATCTACGACAACTACGGTTTTAACACGGAAATTCTCGTGGCTTCCGTCCGGCACCCGTTACACTTCGTGGAAGCGGCGATGATCGGAGCTGACATCGCGACGATTCCGCCGGCCGTGCTCTGGAAACTCCTCGATCACCCTCTCACCGAGCGCGGGCTCCAGTCGTTCCTCAAGGATTGGGAGAAGGCGAGCCTGAAGCTCCCGACCATGGAGGAGGCGAAGGCATAGAGACGCGACGCGATCGCCGGCCCCCGCGAACGGTCTTCGTTGCCGGCTGGCTAGCTGGATTTACCGCCGCCCTGTTGATCCTCGGCTTCCTGGTCCTCGGGCCACCCCGCTTCGTGGCCGGCGCAGGTGAGGAGTCCCAAACGGCAGCCCTCGAGAGTTCACTGGAGGGCGGCCCACAGGGCGGATCGCCCAGTGGGGCAAGCGATCGCACCACACTACCCGCGCAGCGCCAGACCGCTGTGGTCGAGGCGGCGCAGCGTGTCACACCGTCGGTTGTCAGCGTGAACGTCATCCGCAGGGCGCGGGTCGGACCAGGCTCGCTCTGGGACAATTTCTTCGTGCCGTTTGGCTACGAGCGAGAGGTCGCCGGCCTTGGATCCGGATTCGCCATCGCCGCTGGCGGCTACATCCTCACAAACGCTCACGTGGTCCGCGGGGCGACCGACGTGGTCGTTTCGTCGCACGACGGACTGGACCACCCAGCCGAGCTGGTCGGCAGCGACGAGCTTTCCGATATCGCCCTGCTGAAGGTCGAGGCCGATATCCCGGTGCCCGAGTTTGGAGATTCGGACGCTCTGGTTATCGGAGAACCGGCGATCGCGATCGGGAATCCCTTTGGCTATCTCCTCTCGAACATCGAGCCCACGGTGACCGTCGGCGTGATTTCCGGGGTCGGACGCCACATCTTGCCTACGGCCTTCTCCAGCGCGAGCGACGGACAGGAAGAAACGGTATACGCCGACATGATTCAGACCGACGCGTCGATCAATCCCGGCAACTCCGGAGGCGCCCTGGTCAACGCCGATGGCCAGGTCATTGGCGTGAACTCGGCCATCTTCTCACGATCTGGCGGCTCTCAAGGCCTCGGTTTCGCTATTCCCATCAACCGGGCGCTGAGAATCGCCGAACAGCTCCGTACGATCGGGCGTATCCGCCGGCCCTGGGTCGGCGTCGAAGTCGGGCCAGCCGAGAATGTTCGCCCCGGTCGGCGCCGCGGCGCCGCGATCGTGCGTGTGGCTCCCGAATCTCCAGCGCAGGCGGCGCGGCTCGAGCCCGGGTTGGAGATCGTTGCAATCAGGGGTCGTACGGTAAAATCGCACCTCGATTGGGAGGCGGAGCTGTTCAACGTGGCACCCGGCGAAGACCTGACACTCCGGGTGCGAGACAACCGCGGGCGCGAGCGGGACGTGACTCTGCGCGTCGAGGACCTACCATCAGTCAGCGCCACGCGTGTCGAAGTCCTTCGCGGTTTAGAACTGATTTCGCTGACTCCGGCCATACGGGCCGAGCGCAGTCTCTACAGCAGCGCCGGCGCCTTGATAGCCGGTGCCTCGGATGAGGTGAAACGCGTGACCGGGCTTCGCGTCGGTGACCTGATCGTTCAGATCAATCGCAGTACCGTGCAAAACGCTGATGACGCTGCCCAAATTCTAGACTATCTGGCCGGCCGCCGCGCCGACATCGTCATTCGCTTCGAGCGCGATGGCTATCTTCGCCGTACTCCGTTCTTCCGTATCGTTGATGAGGGCTGATCCGTGACCACCGACAGTTACCAGAACCCCCTGATCAGCCGCTACGCCTCAGCGGAGATGGCCACGATCTTTGCGCCACGCCACCGCGCGCGGATCTGGCGCGAACTCTGGATCGCCCTCGCCGAAGCGGAGTGCGAGCTTGGCCTCGATGTGAGCCAGGCCGCGATCGATTCGATGCGCGCCAATATCGACCATATCGACCTGGGCCGCATCGCGGAGATCGAAGCGGAAGTGCGCCATGAAGTGATGGCACACATTCATCATTTCGGAGAAGTGGCACCAGAGGCTCGCGGCGTGATCCACCTGGGGGCGACGTCGGCGTATGTTATGGACAACGCCGACCTGATCCAGCACCGTGAGGCGCTGCAGCTGCTGCGCCGTCGCTTGCTGAGCAGCATCGCCGCCTTGCGCGAAGTGGCCCTGCGGCACAAGAACGTGGCAACCGTCGGCTACACGCACCTGCAGCCCGCCCAGCCGACTACGGTCGGCAAGCGCGTCGCCTTGTGGATCCAAGATTTGTTACTGGACTTCGAGACGCTCGATTTTCGGCTCGCCACGCTGCGCTTCCGCGGAGCGCGTGGCGCCACGGGAACCGAAGCCTCGTTCCTGACTCTCTTCGGCGGAGACGGCTCCAAGGTCGACCGGCTGAATGCGCTCATCGCTCAGAAACTGGGCTTCGCCGAGTTGTACAATGTCAGCTCGCAGACCTACACGCGTAAGGTCGACGCCTCGTTGCTCGGCTGTCTGTCCGAAATCGCGCAATCGGCATCTAAGTTCGCCAACGACATCCGTCTGCTCCAAAACTTCGGCGAGCTGGCGGAGCCCTTTGGCAAGGCACAGGTCGGCTCCAGCGCGATGCCCCAGAAACGCAACCCGATGCGTTGTGAGCGCATCAATGCCCTGGCCCGCCATGTAATAGTCCTGGCTCTCGATCCGGCGCTAACGGCGGCGGCCCAGTGGCTCGAGCGGACGCTTGACGATTCCGCCAATAAGCGGATCGCCGTGCCCGAAGCTTACCTGGCGACTGATGCGGTCTTGCTGCTTCTTCACAATGTCGCGGCCGGCCTCGAGGTCTATCCTGAGGTTGCAGCGCAGCGGCTTCGCCAGCAGCTGCCCTTCCTCGCCGCCGAGCCCGTCCTGCTCTACGCAGCCAGCCGGGGCGGAGACCGGCAGGAACTGCACGAGCGGATTCGCCGGCACGCCGTGGCCGCTGCCGAGAAGGTGCAGCGAGGTGAAGCAAACGATCTGATCGAGCGACTGGCCGCCGACCGTGACATCGGCATCGAGCGGAGTCGCCTGGAGCAGATGCTCAGCCCCTCGGCCATGGTCGGTCGGGCACCCGAGCAAGTCGAGAAGTTCATCGCCGAGCGCGTTGATCCGCTCTTGGTTAGCCAGGGCAGCGATATCGATAGAGCCGGCCCGCAACTGGTCGTCTGAAACGTCACGGAACATAAAACGAATGGATGAGCCCTCCATGACCGAGCCGCTATACAAAGTCGGGTTAGATCTGCCGCTGCTGCGAGAGGGAAAAGTACGTGAGATCTATCAGCTCAAAGAGCAGTTGCTGCTCGTCGCCTCGGACCGGCTGAGTGCTCACGATGTCGTAATGAACGAACCGATTCCGCATAAGGGGAAGGTACTCACACAGCTATCGCTCTGGTGGTTCAAGCGCACCAAGGACATCGTCGTCAATCATCTCGTTAGCGGCGACGCCGACGAGATCATCGCCTTGCATCCGCGGCTTGCCGACAGTCGCGCCCGCTGGGAAGGTCGTGCCATGCTCGTCCGCAAGACTCATCCCTTCCCGATCGAGTGCGTCGTCCGCGGATACATCACCGGTTCGGCGTGGAAGGAATACCGGGAAAGCGGAACCCTCGCCGGCGAACGCCTTCCTGAGGGCCTGGTCGAAAGCCAGCGGCTCGACCCGCCCATCTTCTCTCCAGCCACCAAGGCGGAAGAAGGGCACGACGAGAATATCACCTTCGAGCGCGTTTGCTCGATTACTGGCAGTGCCGTCGCCAACACGCTCAAAGGTATCAGCTTGAAACTGTACGAGCGGGCTCGTGATATCGCCGCTGAAGGCGGAGTGATCCTGGCGGATACGAAGTTCGAATTCGGCGTTTCAGACGAAGGTGAAATGCTGCTGATCGACGAGATCTTCACACCGGACTCCTCACGTTTCTGGCTGACGGAGCAGTATCAGCCCGGGCGTAGCCAGCAATCCTTCGACAAGCAGCCCGTACGCGACTACCTCGACGAGCTCACGGCCCAGGGATCTTGGAACAAGCAGCCACCGCCGCCGCCGCTGCCGGCCGAGGTTGTTGAGAGCACTTCAAGGCGCTATCTGAAAGCCTACGAGCTGATAACGGGCGAAGCGCTCGTCTAAAGCCCTGACGATGCGAATACCGCTGGCCCGCGAGGGTCTCCCATTCATCGCCGCCGCAGCGCTTCCCGCCGCCGCGCTGTTGGCCGCAGCCGTCCTGTTAGGCGGCACGCTCTGGTGGACGCTTGGGATCCTGTTTGGCCTTCTCGCCCTGGCCATCGCCGGATTTTTCAGAGACCCGGAGCGCGAAGGGCCAAGAGGCCTCGACCTCGTGCTCTCTCCGGCCGACGGCCGAGTCATCGAGGTCGCGTCGGTCGAAGAACCTAGCTTCTTGCAGGGGAATGCTCTCAAGATCTCGATTTTCCTCTCGCTGTTTGACGTGCACGTCAATCGCTATCCGGTGTCCGGCATAGTCCGGCATCGCACTTACGATTCCGGCCGCTTCGAGCCTGCCTGGCGCAAGACCGCCAGCGCATCGAACGAGCGGGCTTCCACTGGTATACAAAGCGACCCACATGCCGTGTTGGTTCGGCAGATCGCTGGGCTCGCAGCAAGGCGAATCGTTAACTATGCCCAGGTCGGCCAGCAGGTCGAGCAAGGTGAGCGGATGGGACTGATTCGCTTCGGCTCGCGCCTGGACCTGTATCTACCAAGTACAGCAACTGCTAGCGTGGTTGTCGGCCAGCGCGCCGCCGGTGGAGTTACGGTGCTCGCCCGCCTGACGTCGCGCGATAGAGGTGAGTCATGATCGGAAGATCGCGCACGTCCCCGGTTGGCCGTCGCCGTGGCATCGTCATTCTGCCAAATGCTTTTACCCTCGGCAACCTGTTCTTCGGGTTCTGGGCAATCGTCTCTGCCTTGCGCGGCGACTATGGTCTGGCCGCCTGGCTGATCATTATTGCCGGTGTCGCGGACGGCCTCGACGGTCGCATCGCCCGCTTCGCACGAACCGGATCGCCGTTCGGTGTAGAGCTCGACTCGCTTGTAGACCTCGTGAGCTTCGGTGTCGCCCCTGCCCTGCTGATCTACGTGCTCTTGCTGGACAGCGGAGACTGGAGCTGGACTCTCGCCTTCATCTACGTCGCCGCAACAGCCTTGCGTCTGGCCCGCTTCAACATCGAACAGGGCGGCCGTGCGCACCTGCATTTCCATGGCCTTCCCTCTCCGGTAGCCGGCGCGACCCTCGCTTCGTTCTATCCCTTTAGCCAGACAGCCTTCTTCGCGCGGTACCTCGCGGACTGGCCATGGACGCAGCTGCTTGGCGGTGGTATGATTGTATGCGGTGGGCTGATGCTCACCCATGTCATTTATCCGGCCATCCCCCGATTTAGTTTGCGTAACGCCCGAGGACGAGCTGCGATTGCCTTCGTCCTCACCTCGATCGCTCTGTTGATCTGGAACCCTCAGCTTGTCGTCTTCCCCGTGAGCTTGACCTACATCACTTACGGCATAGTAACGACGGCAGCTTTGGGATTGATGGATCGCTTACCTGAGCAGGATCCGCTCAGCGAGGAACTGGGCGTCGAGGAAACCGATACGCGCGATCTGGAGTATGAAGACATTCAGCCGCACTGGGCCAGCCGATCGGAAACGGGTGAACGGTCTAAGAAATCTAAACCCCGTGAACGCGATCCCGATGCCTGAGCGCGAGCCAGAGGAGGGGGAACCCATGGGAAACGCAACAGCCGCGAAGTGGGCCGCCACGGGACTGGCGGCAATTCTGTTGTTTGCCAGCAGCGCGGCAGCGCAGCAAACCCAGACAATCCGTCCGGGCATGACGACTGCGGAGGTCCAGACCGTCTTCGGCGCCCCGGAGGCAATGAGCTATCGGGGAGCTTTCACCTACTATTTCTATGATAACGGCTGTGAGAGGACTTGCGGTTTCCTCGATCTGGTGATCTTCCAGGACGGCCAGGTCGTCGACGCCGTGCTCCGGGCTCGCTGGAGGGACTACGCTGGCGAAAGCTCCTCTCCGAAGGGGACCGTGCCGGTAGCCACGCCAGGAGGGACACGCCTGCAGGTTCCGGCGTCCGTGGAGGGCGTGCAGGTACGCCCGGCGCCAATGGTACCCACTCCAATCCCTGCGGATACCGCCAGAGCTGACACGACTCGCGCCGGCGGTTAGCGGCGCTGCAACGCGGCGCCGGGTACCGTGCCGCGCTTCGGACTGGAATTGGCAGGCGGCGCCGACTATGATTGACCGTTCACGATCGGAGGATGAGGCGGAAGATGGGTGGTGAGCGGATGTCTGAAAAAATACGGGCGCCAGTGAACCGAACGATGCCGGCTTTCGAGAAATCACTCCGTGAAGAGTGCGGAGTGTTTGCCGTTTCTGGCCACGATGCCGCGGCGGAGTTGACATTTCTCGGACTATACGCTCTTCAGCACCGCGGTCAGGAATCGGCCGGCATCGTGACGTACGACGACGACGGGAATCCCCACATACACAAGGGAATGGGTCTGGTCGCCGAGGCCATAAAGGGCGATCACATCCAGGAGCTTCGCGGCCGGACGGCCATAGGGCATGCTCGCTACTCCACGGCGGGCGAATCGGATCTGCGCAACGCTCAACCGGCCCTGGTCAACTACCGTGACGGCACGCTGGCGCTAGCGCACAACGGCAACCTCACCAACGCCGCCGAGCTGCGTACGCGCCTGGTCGCTGAGGGGGCGATCTTCCAGTCGACGATGGACTCTGAGGTGATCGTTCACCTCATCGCACGCTCCCAGCGAGCCCATCCGGATCAACAGGTCCTCGAGGCCTTGAGTGCGGTCGAGGGCGCCTTTTCCGTGGCCATTCTGGTCAACGATTCGATCTACGCGGCGCGAGACCCGCGCGGCTTTCGGCCGTTGGTATTGGGCCGCATGGGCACTGCGATCGTCGTCGCATCGGAAACCTGCGCCCTCGATCTGATCGAGGCCGAGTACATCAGAGACATCGAGCCGGGAGAGGTGCTCAAGATCACCGATGGACGAATCGAGCCGCTGCCACGGCTGACGCCCGAGGCCCCGGCCGCCTGCATCTTTGAACTCGTCTATTTTGCGCGCCCAGACTCGAGTCTCTGGGGTTGCTCGGTCGACGCGGCCCGGCGTGCCTTCGGCCGTCAGCTGGCGCGCGAGCACCCAGCTGACGCAGATGCCGTGTTCTCTGTGCCCGACTCCTCCAACTCCGCGGCTCTGGGGTACTCCGAGGAATCGGGAGTCCCCCTGGAACTGGCACTGATCCGCAATCACTACATCGGCCGAACTTTCATCCAGCCCTTGCAGGCTGACCGCGATTTCAAGGTCCGGATAAAGTACAATCCGGTTCGTGAGGTCATCGACGGAAAGCGGGTCGTCATCGTTGATGATTCGCTGGTTCGTGGAACGACCAGTCGCGGCCTCGTGTCGATGATCAGGGATACGGGTGCGAAGGAGATCCACTTCCGGATTTCCTCGCCGCCCATTCGGCACCCCTGCTTCTATGGCATCGACATGCCGACCAAGGAGGAGCTGCTGGCATACCGTCTGGACATCGACGAGATCCGCGATCACCTCGGCGTGGATTCGATCGGCTACCTGTCATTGGAAGGGATGATCGCTGCGGTCAAACAGTTCGGCCCTTTCTGCGATGCGTGTTTTACCGGCAACTACCCCGCGCCGCTCACAGATCTGCGCAAAGGCCTCTTGACTGCGACCTCACGCTGAGGTAAGCGCAGCCGCTGCGGTGTCAGGCTTCCTCCGCCCGACTCGGCAACAAACGGCTCAACAGGAACAGACCGATCACAGCTGCCGCGACTGAAGCGCCCAAAACCCCGACCTTGGCAGCATCCAGTAATTCTACCGGCAGCGCCAGACCGGCGATGAACAGAGCCATGGTGAAACCGATCCCGGCCAAGAATCCGCCACCCAGCAACGTCCCCCAATCGACGCCCTGCGGCAGACTGGCCACTCGCAAACGGATAGCGAACCAACTGAAAAGCAGTATGCCAAGTGGCTTGCCAACAATCAGCCCGCCCGCCACCGCCCAAGCGATCGAATCACGCACATACTCAAGCTCCAGGGGCACACCCGCGTTCGCCAGCGCAAAAACGGGAATGATCACGAAGCTGACCCAGGGGTGAAGCAGCGCCTCCAAGTATTCGACCGGCGGAACCGTCTCACGCACTGCCCAGCGAAAACGTAGGACTCTGGCACCGCGCTCCGCCTGCTGGTCCCAAGCGCCGCCATGAAAGACCTCGCTGGCCCGCTGCAGCAGGTTTCCAAAGATGCCCGGACTGACGTAGCTGCCCGTGGGCGTGAGCAGACCGAGCAGCACTCCGGCAAGCGTGGCGTGCACACCGGACTCATGGAACCCGAGCCAAACGAAAAACCCGACGAGGAAGTAGGCAAAGAGACTGCGGATACCGACCTTCGACATACCGAAGATTACGACAACCCCGCCAAGCGCCAGCAGCAATGCTCTTAAATCGATCGATTCGGTGTAGCCGATCGCGATGACCAGGATCGCGCCGATATCATCAGCAATCGCCAGTGACAGCAACAATACGCGCAAACCGTGAGGGACTCGCGAACCTAAGATCGCCATGCACCCGACGACGAAGGCGATGTCCGTCGCCATCGGTATGCCCCAACCCCGCTCGCCCGGCATCCCAAACTGGAGAGAAAGATAGATCAGCGCTGGAGCCACCATGCCACCGATCGCGGCAAACACCGGCAACGCCGCTCTACGCGGATCTCTCAGCTCGCCGACGACCAGCTCGCGTTTCACTTCCATCCCGATGATGAAGAAGAAGATCGCCATCAGTCCATCATTGATCCAATGCTTCAGCGAATGCGCCATTTCGATGGAGCCGATGCGGAAACCGATCTCCGTCTTCCAGAAACCAAGGAAGCTTTGCGAAAGCGGTGAGTTGGCCAGAATCAGCGCGGCAAGCGTGGCGACGAGCAGGACTATGCCACTGGCCGCCTCAACGTGCAGGAAACGCTCCAACGGAGCGGTTAACCGGCGTATCGGTTCCTGCGGGAGGCTCAGACCCTCCTGTTCGAACCCTCTCAACCGCGTCTCCTATCGCTGTTAGATATGAATCGGACGGCCGTCGACCGCGAGCGCAGCCTCCTTGACTGCCTCGCCCATGCCGGGGTGGTGATGGATGGTCCGCGCGATATCCTCCGCGGACGCGCCGAATTCCATCGCCACGACCGCTTCCATCAGAAGATCACCGGCCAGGGGACCGATGATGTGTACGCCGAGTACCCGGTCCGTCTGCGCCTGAGCCAGCACTTTGACCAGGCCATCCGTGTCACCCGTAGTTCGGCCCCGGCTGTTGGCCTGGAAGGGGAACTTTCCGACGCGATACTCGATGCCTTCAGCTTTGAGCTGTTCTTCAGTCAGGCCGACACCTGCGATTTCTGGCCAGGTGTAGACCACAGCCGGAACAAGATTGTAATCGATCTGACCGCTCTGCCC
>JBFJOD010000075.1:0-16823 GCA_041617795.1 Gemmatimonadota bacterium
CCGGCCCGCGGAAGCCAACCTTTACGAGGATGGCCTGGCTGCCTACCGCTATCTAATCGAGCACCGGGGAAGCGATCCCGGCCGCCTTGTATTGTTCGGCCGCTCACTGGGCTCGACCGTAGCGGTGGAGCTGGGTTCACGAGAGAAGGCTGGGGCCGTGATCTTGGAATCGGCGTTCACCTCCGCCTATGACCTGGCGCGCGTGCACTATGGCTGGCTCCCGGGCATGCTCCTGCGCTCGCTGACGCACGAGTTCGATTCGCTGTCAAAGGTTCCGGGATTGCGCGCACCTGTCTTGTACGTACATGGCGAGCGGGATGCGATCGTGCCGGTGGAGATGGGCCGGCGCCTCTACGCAGCCAGCCCCGATCCCAAAGAATGGTATGCCCTGCAACGTGCCGGCCACAACGACACGTTGCTGGTCGGTGGAAGTGAGTACTTCCAGCGATTGACCGACTTCGTCAAGAGGCATCTGGCGGAATCGCAGTAGTCTATTCATCGAACGATAGCACGACCGGGAAACCGTCAATGGCAAACGAAGCTGCAGATTATAAGCGACAAGCGGCCGAGCGAGGCGCCGAATTCGTGCAGTCAGGCATGGTCGTGGGACTCGGCCACGGGAGCACGGCGCTTTTCGCCGTCCGCAGGCTTGCAGAACTGATCGACGAGGGTGGACTTAAGAATATTCGCGGGGTGCCCTGCTCGAGGTTTATGGGAGAGGAAGCGGAACGGCTCGGTATCCCGCTGACGACGCTAGCAGATCATCCGATCGTCGATCTAACGATCGACGGTGCCGACGAAATCGATCCGCAGCTCAATCTGATCAAAGGCGGTGGCGGTGCTCTTCTGCGGGAGAAGATTGTGGCCCAGGCGAGCAGACGTGAGATCATCGTGGCGGACGAATCGAAACTCGTTCCGGCGCTTGGAACGAATTGGGCCATCCCGGTGGAGGTCACGCCGTTCGGCTGGCGACCGGTTCTGGACTATCTGACCGAGCTGGGCGCTGAGGTGGCCGTACGCGAAACGGAGTCGGGCTCCGCTTTCCAGACGGATCACGGCAACATGATTCTCGATGCCAACTTCGGTCAGATATCCGAGCCCCTGAAGCTGGCGGCGCGGTTAGATTCGCGTGCGGCGGTGGTTGGCCATGGCCTGTTTCTCGGCCTTGCCAGTGATGCGATCATTGCCGGGCCTAACGGCATAAAGCATCTGGTCGCGGAATGAGACGTCCGCTCCCGCTTGGTTTCAGCTGTCTGTCTTAGGCTGGCCGCTATTCCGCTTTACCCACTCGAACATCGTACGGCAGCGGCGGCAGTAGTATTGCGCCACCGACAAGACGCTGCCGAAAGGGTTTTCGAGTTGCGTGTCGCTGTCGCGGCAGAAAGGGCATTCCACCGAAGCCGGCAGTCCGTAGTCTTCCTCCGGCGGGCGATCGCCTTGCGGCATGCCGGTGTCAGTCCAGTAGAAAGGCACGATTGCGGTCGCCGCGAGCACGCGCGATGGTCTCCTCGGCCGGGCCACTCTGGCTCGAGCGGCGCGTCGAGGCGTTCCAGTTGGAGAAGTCGAGCTTCTGTGGGGAAAGCGCGAGACCACTCGACTTGATCAGCGGCGTAACCCGATCGAGAAAACGAGATCTGAGCTCGGCGCCCGTGCGATCCCAGAGACCCTCCGTCTTCGCCTTTTCCCCGTGCTTATCAGGTCCGTACCAATGGAGCAAGGCCGACCAGCGTGCGTCTAGCGCCTTCTGGACCGCGGTACGCGCAGCACCACCCATTCCTCCCAGCCGACGAAGCCAGGCGGCACCGTGCCCGGCGTGGAAGCGCTCCTCCTCGAGCTGTTTCTGCACACGCTGGCGTAGCGGTGCGTAGCAAGTTGTGCCGAGCGATTCGAGCTGCACCGTGATGGCGGTGTCGACGATCGCGTTGACCACGACGAAGTCGGGCCAGGTCTGCAGCCTCTGGTCGAGGGCTTCGACGTTGCAGTAATCGCGAGCTTCGCGTCCATGCTCGAGGCGTTCCGGGTCATCGCCGAAATCCTTGAGCAGGGCGTAGAGCAAGCGTGAGTGGCCCCACTCGTCCTGTGAGATGCTTGACGCAGCGATGCTCGCCTCGAGCTCTGGAGCACCCAACACCCACTCGGCGTAGTGGATGCCCATAATACGTTTGGAATCAGCGAGTGAGAGGATCAGGTCGCGTAAAGCTTGGCGCGCTTCGCTTGAAAGCTCGGCCGGAGATTTGATATCGACGGTCGCTTCGCTCATGTGGCCTCCGGGGCGGCGCCGCGCGTAATGCTGAAGGGTATCTCATCGCGGTTCACGGAGTGGAAAGCCCCCTGCGGTGCGACGACCATCTCGAACCAGCGCTCCTCGTCATAGGTCTTCCATGCGTAGACCTTTGCCAGTTCCGCATCGGAGGCGTGCACGCTACCAACGTGATGAAGGGGGTCTTCGCGGTTCTTGCGTGCGAATACGACGTAGATCTGGTCCGGCATCAGGCGCTCACACCAAAAGCTCTCAGCAACTCCCGGCCCAGCGGGGTCAATCGATTGTTGGTCCAGGGTGGGTCCCAGACGATGTTGATCTCCACATCGTCGAACTCCGGCTCTTCTAGCAGCCGTTTGCGGATATCGTGAACGATGAAATCAGCACATGGGCATGCCGTGGCGGTGAACGTGATGTCGAGTTCGACCCGCCGTCCACTTACCCGCACGTCGTAGATCAGCCCCATGTCGACGATGCTGATCGGTAGTTCCGGATCGAGGACATCCCGGAGTGCGGTCCAGGCTGCCTCGACTCGAGGTTCGGCTTGCTTCATCGATTCGGCCATCAGGCTGCCAGACCCTGCATCTGCGTTCGCCCTTTACGCACCGACTCAACGTACTCCTCGTTGGCGGGACCGCGTCGTTTCCAGCGAGCGAATGCTTCTTCCCAAGTAATCGGCTCGTTCAGCAGCCAAACCTTGTTCTTCTCGTCATAGTCAACAGGGAACTCGTAATCGACAAGCGCTCGGCCCTCTTTCTCATCCCAGTGCGCCGGGATATCGATGCCCAGCTCTTCGCATAGCGGCACGACCGCATTCAACCAGGTCTGGCGCAGCTGATCGTTGGTCATCCCTTTCAATCTAAAATCCAACTGCGCGTTGTGCCGCTTCTTGTCGTCGGGCATCCCAAACCACTCCACTCCCATCGGGAACATCCAGTCGACGCCCTTCTGTACCTTTTCACGCGCTTCACCGCCGGATTCACAGAGTCGACGCATCCAGACTTCGCCGTGGCGCAGGTGGAAGTTCTCCTCCAGCCCGACTTTGACCAGCGCGCGCTTGAGCGGACCATAGGACGTGTTGCGGTGCACGTCACCGAGCAGCGTGATGCCAGCTCGGTCGAACAGACCGTTGGCAACAACCAACTCGGCCCAGTTATCGAGGTACTGATCGAAGCCGTACGGGTGCTTAAACTCGTGGGGCTGCCGTTCATAGAGTAAGTAGTCACGGCTGACGCCCAGGTCCTCGAGCAAGCGGTAAGCGATATTGGCGTGCCCCAGCTCGTCCTGGATGATCGCCATCGAGCTGACCATCGTGTTGGTCGAGGGAGCATCTTTTGCCGGACCATAATACGACGGCGCGCTCATCAGCTCGGTGTCACCTTGAACGGTCAGCTGGGTGATCAGCGCCTTCTTATAAGTCGGGGTCATCTCGTCTTCCGACTCGACGATGAAGCCGTTTTGAACCTTTTCCTGGAGTTCCGCGTCGGTAAAAAGGGGCATGGGGCCAATCCTGAGTGTACGGAAATATCGCTTTCGAACGATCGTTCGGATGAACTTAGGACAACGGCGTGGCGGGGCAAGCCCGCTGGCCAGCCCGCTCCGCCCAGTTTCAGCTATGTCATGTAGCTTTTACCGGAGCTGGCGCTATACGTTCCGCCGGAAGACGAGCACTCTGTTTTGACCGCTTGGAGGGTCGAATGAACGCCAGGATGGCTACTTGTATTGGAACCTTGTCGCTGTTGGCCAGCGGCTCGGGCGGCGAGCTGAGGGGCCAATGTGCCGACCAGGTCGAGCCAGGCACCCGGCCGGTCCGCTATGAAATGGATCTGAGCATCGACTATCAACAAGAGAAGCTAGCAGGCCAGGTGCGGCTCAGGTTGGAAAACCACTCAACCCAGCCGGTTACTCGAGTGCCGCTCCTGCTCTATCGCCTGATGGCAATCGGGTCGATAGTCGACGAAGACCGCACAAGTTTGCGGTTCGAGCAGAGGATCGTCGGCTTTCAGGACTGGCCGCAGCTTCAAGTCAACTTCGTCGAGGTTGACCTCTCCAAACCGCTTAAACCGAATGAGCAACGAACGCTGGAGATTGACTACGAGGGTTACCTGCTGGGATATGCCGAAACCGGTATGCTATACGTTCAGGATAGGATACGTGCGGACTTCACCATCATCCGGCCGGACGCGTTCAGCTATCCGCAGGTGGGTGTTCCGTGCAGCGATGCTCTGCGACGCATGGGACTTCCCAGCTTCGACTACCAGGTCAGCGTGACCGTGCCTGACTCTCTGCGGGTTGTGAATGGCGGTGAGCTAGTCGAGGTAAAGCGTGATGACGGTTTGCTGACCTACACGTATCGGAATAGAACGCCCGCCTGGCGGATGGATTTCGCGGTCGCGGACTACGGAATGCTGGAGGCCGGTACGAATCGCGTCTTCTTTCTTCCTGGCGATTCTGCTGGGGCTGTGCAGGTTCTCGATGCCGTGAGCGACGCGCTAGCACTGTTCGAGAAATGGTTCGGGCCGCTGGCCCGACCACGGGGCCTCTCGGTGATCGAGATCCCCGATGGCTGGGGGTCACAGAAAGATGAAACGACGATCATCCAGGCGGCGGCGGCGTTCCGAGACCCGGGGCGGGCACGCGAGGTGTATCACGAGGTCTCACACTTCTGGAACGTGCCGTCTCTCGATCGGCCTGCTCCGCGGTGGAATGAGGGGCTGGCCAGCTTCTTGGAGTACCGCGCCCTCGAGGTGATTGAAGATCGCCGGGTGGTTGGGGAGCGCTTCACCGCGGTTAGAAACTGGCTGGTGGATGCGCTGGAGCGGCGTCCGGAACTTGGCAGTGTCCCACTGATCGAGTACGGAGAACAGCAGTTGACGGACTACTCCTACAGCGTCGGTATGCTCTTCTTCGCGCTTCTGCACGAGTTGGTGGGCCAAACGGCGTTCAATCGCATTATCGGCGGTTTCTATCAGGAATATCAGGCGGAGGGGGCGACGACCGACCAATTCGCCGATTTTCTAAGCGCCAGGGCTCCGGCTCAGCAGAAACTGACGGAAGACTGGTTGTACACGACGCGCTGGACTAAGGTGATCGCCGAGGATGGCACACTCATGGGGGTCGCCGCTCGATACCGCGGCAGGCGATGACCCTCAGCGCCGTTGCCGACTACTCGTCCCGGCTCGACGCTGCGGGCAGCAGGGGGCAGCTAAAGCAACCGCCGTAGCACGGATCGCGGTTAAACGGTTCCAGGCAGCGCGGGCAGACCGCACTGACCGTGTAAGGCACAAACTCATAGCCACAACGTTCGCAGACGGCGACGGGGCAGAGATCAGGCAGAGCCGTAGATGATTCGGCCGCAGCGCCCGTTTCCTCGTCGCCGCGGCGGCGCCAAAGTATCACGCCGCGCTGCAGTATCTTCGGTGCCTTCATGATCCAACTCCGATCCACAGAAGGACCCGTGTCAGCAGGCCGCCGACCGCGAAGGCAACAACCCAAGTTCCAATCCAGATGCGCAGAGCCGTGCGGGCGCCGTGCTCTTTGGCCATGACCATGATGCTGGCGACGCAGGGAACAAACAGCGTGATCACGACCAAGGCGACCAGCGCCTGCGAAGCTGTAAGCCCCATGTCGTAAAGTCCAGCGGCTCCAAAATCGCGACGTACCAGGCCCATCACGATCGTGCGGGACGCCTCGGCCGGAAGGTGAAGCCAGTTTACGATCAAGGGGCGCAGCAGCCGCTGCCAGAGCAGCAAGCCGCCGGTGACATGCAGTGTCGCGACGATCAGGGCACCTGCTGCAAACCAGGGGGTGGCCTCCTGCATAAACCAGTAGCCCTTGGTTGTGGTCTTGCGGAGCACCGCGCGGGGGCGCGGCCAGCGCAAGGGCGGCAGTTCGATCAGCAGCGGCGTGGACTTGCCGGGGAGCATACGATCGAGGACAGTGCCGACAGCGACGAGCATTGCGAAAATGATCGCCGCGTAGGCGAACACCCAGCTGCCACCCATCCCCGCCAGCAACGCCGCGATCACCGCCAGCTGGGCCGAGCAGGGGATCGCGAAGTTGAGGAGCGCCGTGGCGATCGTCTTTTCCCGCTTCGTGGCCAGCAGTCGGGTGGTAATCGTTCCCATCGTCACGCAGCCGAAGCCGAGGATGATCGGGATGACGGCGCGACCATTGAGGCCGATTCCACCCAGAAGGCGGTCGACCAGCGTGGCGATGCGCGGCAGAAACCCGGAGTCCTCCAACAATGCGAGTGAGAAGTAAAACGCGGCAACCAGCGGAGCCAGCAGGAAGACGATGTACGTCACCGTCATGCTCAACAAACCGAACTCTCCGACCAGGATCTCGCGCAGCGCGCCACCGATACCAATTCCGTCGATGATCGAACGGACGAACGGCTCCCAGAGCTCCTGCCCGAGCCGTCCCTCCGTGAATCCGACCAGGTGCTGGGCGACGGCCACTCCCACCAGCAAGTAGATGCCGGCCAAGGCCAGCGCCAACATGGGGACGCCCCAGTGAAGCGTGACGGAGGCCCGCTCCAGCCACTCGGCAATCCGGCGGCGCCGCCGGGTTTGTGGCACGACACGGGCGTATAGCTCGTCCGCCGCCCGGCGCCGGGACATGTCATCAGCTCCGTTCAGCGAACAGTTCCCCGGCCGCGCCCGCTCGATCGCCTCTGCCAGTTCGGCCAGCCCCTCGCCGGTCACGGCAACCGTCGGGACGACAGGTACACCCAGCGCACGGGCCAACTCCGTGGCGTCGGGCTCTGCGCCGGCGCTCCGTGCTTCATCGACCAGGTTGAGAGCGATGACCATTGGAACGCCGCTCTCCGCCAGCTGCAGCGTCAAGAAGAGGTCGCGATCCAGCCGGGCCGCGTCGACCACATTGATGACAACTCCGGCGTCACTGACCAGGTCGGTCGTGATGCGTTCTTCGATCGAGTGCTCACCCAGGCCATACGTCCCCGGCGCGTCCAGCAGCAGGCGCTTGTTCCACTGCCCGCGCAGTGCCTCCACCGTCGTGCCGGGAAAGTTCGAGACCTCGGCGTACTTACCGCTTAAACGCGAGAAGATGGCGGACTTGCCGACATTAGGGTTGCCGACCAGTACGATCGCCCGTTCGTCTGCAATAGCGGCTGTTGATCTGACGAGTTGATCGGTGGGATGCGATGCCTGCGCTCCGGCCTCCGCGGTCTGTTCAGCGACCCCGCCGCCCCCGCCCGCGGGCCCGGACGCGTGACCGCCGCTCACGAAGTCGTCACGCGAACCTGGCGCGCCAGCTCCCGGCCGATCGCAACCTGGCGGTGACGACGTTGCAGGACGATGGGGCCAAAGGGGATGCGGCTAACCACCTCGACGTCGGCGCCTTCTTCGAAGCCAAGACGAATCAGCTCCCGCCGCGCGGTCGCGTCCTCGATCGCTTCGATACGGGCCCGGCTGCCAACAGGTACGCGGTCGATCCCCATCCAGGTCTCCAGTGCCAGAGGACTGAGAACGAATCTCAACTTCAATCTCGTTGCAGGTTCCGTACCCGTCAAGAGGCCCGGAGCTGATCGCGCTAAGTCGCCGCCATTTCATGACTTCCATACCGAATTCCCTGGAGACCCTTAAGGTGCGATTGGGGCGATCTGTCACGTTCTGGGCCGCCGGCTGATCGCGCGCTCCGGTCCAGCGGCGCCGGTTCGGTCGCCGCCTTCTGCCGGCTGGCTTGACCCGCCCACAACCCGGCGAGTTTGCAGGCCTGCCCCTTGGTACAGCGGCAGAAATCGTTGCGTACGGGGCAGTTAGTCGCTATGCTGAGTATCACAGTGGGACCGGCCTCCCCCCCGAACCTTTTTGCCCGTCCTCACGGGGGGCCAGCACGACTCACCGACATTGTTTACACTCGCATGACAGCGGCGTCCGCGCGTCGACAGTCAGCACACCGAACCCGCGGATGCCACGAAGATGATCGACATCGATGGTTCATACGGCGAAGGCGGCGGCGCGATCCTCCGGCAGGCGCTGGCGCTATCGGTATACTCGCAAGAAGCGCTGAGGGTCTTCAACATCCGCAGTGGCCGTTCGAAACCGGGCCTCGCCGCCCAGCACCTGAAGGCGGTTGAGGTGGCCGGCGCGGTCAGCGGGGCGCGCGTGCGTGGTGCCGGACTGGGCTGTAAGGAGGTTACGTTCGATCCGGGACCGGTTCGGGCAGGTAGTTACCAACAGGACATCGGGACCGCGGGGTCGGCAACCCTGGTGCTGCAGACCATCCTGCTGCCCTGTCTCACGCAACCCGGTGAATACACCTTCGAGGTGATCGGTGGCACGGATGTGCCGTGGAGCCCGCCGTGGGATTACTTGACGCAGGTCACCTTGCCGGTACTTCGCCCAATCGGGGCTGCAAAGGTCAAACTGATCCGTCGCGGCTATTACCCGAAAGGCGCCGGGCAGATAGCAGCAAAGCTCATTGGCAGTTCACAGCCGAAGTCACCGCTGGAGTGGTTGATCCAGGGCGACGTTCGCGCGATCCGTGGGGTGAGCCACGCTGCGGGTCTGCTTCGGGAGCGGCGTGTGGCAGAGCGACAGGCGAACGCGGCAGAGCACCTTCTGGCCCGACTGGGCTGCCCGGTAGAGATCGCAGTCGAGTACTCGGAGAGCGCCGGCCTGGGCAGCGGGGTCACGCTTTGGACCGAGTCGCTGGGCAGTCCACCGCTGGGGGGTTCAGCGCTGGGCGCAAAAGGCAAAGCGTCCGAGGAGGTAGGCCGGGAAGCCGCCCGCGCTTTGATGACTGAGATGGAGTCGGGTGCGGCAGTCGATCGCTACCTGGCTGATCAGCTGATACCGTTCTTGGCCGTGATGGGCGGTTCCTTACGTACGTCGGCGATCACGGCACATGTGCGTTCGAGCATCTATGTGGCGGAGCGCATCCTCGGAACGCGCTTCGAGGTACACGGACTCACGGTGAGTGCGCACCCGGAGGGCGGCTCAGCGCGCAAACCGACTTCTCCAGCCTGACTTGGATTCGTGCCGCTAGCGCACGCGGGCGGCCAGCGCCCGAAGCGAGTCGCTGCTGATCACCCCGGTTAAGCTCATACGATAGGCGCCGTCCGCCCAGCGATAAGAGTTGGGTCCCGACGGGTCCATCTCGAGCACTGGCTCATCCTCACCGCTATCGGAGTCCCGATCCAACCTTTGCTGGGTCAACGTGATGATCTGACCGGCCGCATCCTCGTAGGTCAATCGAACCACCGGCAGTCCCCTTTGGCCGCCGCCGATCGTGCCGCCGGGCCCGACTTCGACGTTGCGTAGCGTCAGCTCCGGCAGGGTCCGTAGCTCCACGCCCAGCCACATGGTCGCGGCATCGCTGGATACGGCAAAGAAGCTGCTGGGCGTCCCCGGCGTTTCAGAATCCGCGAACGTTCTCGCCTCGGTCTTCAGCGCTCCCACCACAGCCGCATCGGGACGAGCTCCCTCAGCAGCTATCAGGGGACGCGCCGCACGATTGGCCGCCGGTTGCTCCGCCGGTCGGATGATCATCTCTGTCGGGGCCTCCGCCTCTGCAGGAAGCACCGCCTCAGGAGGAGCCGCCACCTCTCGAGGAGCGGCGACAGCATCCGCCGGCTGCGCTTTGGTGCGGCTTCGCTCAACCGGAGCCGCTTCGTCCCGGTCGGCCTTCAGGGCCGCAGTCGGCACCTGGATCCGGTCCTCATTCGCCACCTGCAGCTCGTCTTGAGAGAGCTGCCTGGCCGTTGCGCGGCCAGCGCCGGTCTCGTTCTTTCGGTTCTGTTCTTCGGCTTCCTTGACCTCCCTGAACGCTTCGCGCTCGTGGGGCGTGCCGCTCTCTTCGCTGAGCCGCTCATCGACCACAGCTTCCGCCGCCGTCTGTCCCCGGGTTGCGGGTAGGGCGGTCGCGGCCGGGCCCGACGGGCTTTCGAAGCTAGTGGGGAAGCGCAGCCAGTAGGAATTGGAGAACCAGCCGAGGCCGAAAGCGATGGCGATGGAGGCCGCCCAGGCCATGCTGGGCCGAATCCAAGAGCGACGCCTTACTTCTCCGCGCCGCGCCACGGCCCGTTCCTCGATCTCGCGCCAGGAAGGGACGTTCAGGGATCCTGGCTCGAGCTCCGAGGTTAGCGCCGAGGCGCGCTGGCTGAGCGCTGCCGCCGCCTCGTAGGCGGCCTGGCAGTCGTCGCAGATCGACAGGTGCTCCTCGATCGCGGTGCGCTCGCGTTCGCTCAGCTCACCATCGAGGTATGCATGCAGTCTACCTTCGTCAATGTGCAACATCTTCATCACTTCCTTGGCTCTCTAGCTCCTCGTATGCGGCGACCAGCCGCGTACGCGCTCTGGCTAGTGTGGTGCCCATCGAACCGCGCGAGAGGCCGAGAACTTCAGCGATCTCGTCGTAGGAGAAACCCTCCTCCCAGAGAAGGAGTGCCTCGCGGTCGCGCCCGGTCAGCCGGGACAGTGCGGCTTGAACGCGGCGCACCTCCTCGCGCCGCACCAGGGCAACTTCAGGACCTGGTTCCGGCGGCAGTGCCTGCGCCTCGGCCTTGATCAGCGTCAGGTGGCGACGTCGCACCGCGGCACGCCGCCCCTCGTCGCGCGCCAGATTCGCGGCCACCGTGAATAGCCAGGCGCGCGGTTTGGCCGGCTGATGTTCCAGGGCGCGGACGAACGCCTCTTGCGCCAGATCCTCGGCACGAGCCAGGTCGCCGATCCGCCGATACAGAAAGCGGACCAGCGACCGGTAATGCTCGCGATAGACTTGAGAGAGATCCAATTCCTCTCCCTCGGTTAGAGAACGTGCCTGTCCGTCTACAGGCTCCCCTCGAAACCCCGCACCAGTGACCGTAGCTGGCGTGCGCTCAAGCGGTCGGCGCCATCCGCCACCAGCTTGATCGCTACACCCTCGCCGGCGATGACCACGCGCTCGCCCAGTGCGAAGTATGGCTTGAGTGCGGGCAACTGGCTAACCAGCTGGAAGTAGGCCTCGCCGAACGGGGCCACCTCGATCACCTGCAAGCTGGTATCGTGACGCAGGTCCGTCCAGCTTCCGTCGCGAAGGACGAATAAGCGGCGGCCGACCTGCCGAACCGAAGTGGCGTTGCCACGGTTGCGGCCTTCCTCGTCCCGATAGATGGCGCCGGCAACCACGGCGTCTGCGTCAGCCAGCTTGTCGGCCTTTTGCAGGCGGCTGCTGGCCTCGGCCTGCATGAATGCGGCCTCTCCCGCCTGTGCTTCCGGGGCGGCGGCAATCCGGCGCGCCTGGTTTAGCGCGGCTTCCGGCTCCCGCATCGCCAGCGTCGGCTCCTCCACCAGATACGACGTGTACTCGGTAAGGATCCCGTAGCGCAGACCCAGCTGGCGAATCTCTTCGATCACTTCGGGGTTGGGTCCGTGCAGGCGGACCTGAGCGGTCAGCGCTCCGGCCTTGCGAGCGGCCCAGAGCCGCGGAATGAAGTCGTTGCCCGATTCGCGGCGTGGCAATTCCACTCGATAGGAAAACCGTTGCTTCTGTCCGGCTCGCGAGCCTTCGAGGACCAGCTCTCCAGTACCCTGTCCTCGGTAGCGTCCAAACAGCAGCAACTCTTCGCCGTAGAATAGATCAGGCAGCGGGTTGGGATAGAAGTCTTCGAGCTGCGCGGGCGCCCGGACGATACGCAGGTCCGCCAGAGCCGGGAAGCTGATCTTGCGGCTGAGCGACGATACGACCGCCTCGACATCATCTTCCGGACGAACATAGCTGACCGCTCCACGGCCACCATCGGCCAAGCGATCCAACAGATATGTGTTCACGTCGTAGCCGACACCGAAGGCAAAGATCCGCTCGCCGTCGCGCAATCGTTCGCCGGCCTCAGATATTCGCTCTGGCGACGTCTCGCCGACGGTTGGCTTGCCATCGGTCATGAAGATGATCAGCGACAGTCGCCCGCGGCGTGTTTGCGGTTCCAGGGCGAGGCGCAGCGCGTCCATCACGTTCGTGCTGCCCTCAGCCCGGAGGTCGGCCAGGTAGTCCCGGGCGTCGCGTAAAGCGCGGCGGTCAGCGGTCGCCCAATCATCGCGAAACGAGCGGACGACGCTGTTGAATGTGATAAGCCGAAAGCGGTCTTCAGGTCGCAGCCCGGCAAGAATCTGATCCAGGGCATCCTTGGCCTGGTCCATCTTCACTCCGGACATCGACCCTGAGATGTCCAGAACCAGGGTCACGTCCCTGGGGATCTGTGACTCCTCGCGGGCCTTCGGCGGCGAAATCATCAGCATGAAGTACCCGTCTTCGCCGCCCGTTGCGTGGGCCACCAGGCTGGCGCCGACCAGTGATTCGCGTAACGGCAGGAAGAGTTCGAAGTCACGGGCGGCGCCGTCGCCGCTATGCGTGATCTCCAAGCGGTCGCGACCGCGCTCGCGCACTTCGATACTGTGAGTCGGCGAGTAGGGCGTGCCGAAACTCTGAGCGCCGGAGACCCGGATGCGGAGACTGAAAGGCTGGCGGGCTTGCGTGCGTGGATCGACCGTAGAGACCTCGCGCCCTGCGGTTCCCGGCATGATGCCGACGATCCGTGGATAGCGCAGCCGTAGCAGATCGCCGTCTTTTCCGAGTACTTGGGTGTAGCGAAGGATGACGCGCCGGGTATCGCCGGGGTCGATTGGGAAGACTCTAGATCTGAGCACACCGTGCCCGACCAGCTCGATCAGCGCGGGATCCTTCTTGCGCCTGACGATCTCTTCGTAGATCTGCCGGGCCTTCTCTGCCGGCAGGACTTCGCCGCGCAGCTCCTGCTCGCCCATGAACAGCGAGAAATTCGTGAACACGGCTTGCGGCGGAAGCGGATAGAGGTAATCGCCCTCGAGCATGGTCGATGAACGGTTGCGAAAGACTTCTTCCACCTCGAATACGGCGACGCGCCGGTCACCGTCGACAGTAATCGTAACGTCGCTGCGTAGACGCTCGACGCCGGAATCCGGAAGCCAGCGGTTGGTCTGCGGCTCGATCCACCCCTGAGCCGCCAGAGGGGCGGCGGCAGCCAGAAAATAGAGACCGGTGAGGCTGGCGGCGGCCAGTAAACTCAACCTGAAACGACTCATTAGACACCTCCTACGTATGGCGGGCCCAGTTTCTCTCCTTCGACTAAGAGACGCGCAGCCGCCCGGGTGTTGCACATCGCCCGGAGATGCAAAAAAATGGGCTTCGGGTTACAATTCAGGCACTCTTCCCCTTAAGCCCAACCCCAGCAATAGGGTCAAACGCAGGGAGCGCTGATGAAATCCAACAGAGCTTGGCTGGTGACTGCTGCGGGAGGTGTAATCGTGCTGGTCTTTGTCAGCGCGGTGGTCAACGAGCCTGCCTTCCGTGTCGGCCTCTCGTTGCTGGCGATCGTACCCCTGCTTTACGCGACGGTTCGGGTGACTTTGGGCTCCGAACGCCGGGCGGCGCAGGAACGTCGCAGGTTTGTGAAGCTGCGAAGCGTAACTGATGAATTCATCATGAGCGTCCGGAACCTGAACCGCTTGACGCTGGCGGGTAAGATGGAAGATCCGCCGGAGAACGTCGACGCGATGATCGAGGAAGTCGTCAAGCGCATGCACGGACTGGTCGATCGCATTCGCTTCGCAGCCGGAGAAGAAGACGCGCAGTAGCCCTGCCGGCTCGGACCGCCAACAACACTGCGCCTGGAATCCTACCGCGGAACTGAGCGTCCGCGCACGGCGGCCGTTGGTCAGTTGGAAATTTGCCCATCAGTCAGGTACCGCTGGAGGATACGATGCAAGAGATCGTTGACCGCTGGTTGTTCGATCCGACAATAGGCAAGCTGATCGGCGCGATCGTCGGACTCGCCGTTATCCACATTATCGTCAGGATTCTGCAACGGTCGATCGCGCCTTACGTGAAAGATCCGGACGCCCGCTATCGCGCCCGCAAGATCATCACGTTTCTTGGGTACTTCGCCGGGATTCTGATTCTGGCCGCGATATTCAGCGACCGGCTGGGCCGTCTAACCGTGGCGTTCGGGGTAGCCGGTGCCGGTGTCGCCTTCGCGTTGCAGGAAGTGATCGCGAGTTTCGCCGGCTGGGCTGCTATCTACTTTGCCGGTTTCTTCCGCGTCGGGGATCGCATTCAGCTGGGTGGGATCATGGGCGATGTGATCGATGTGGGTGTGCTGCGCACGACATTGATGGAGTGTGGTCAATGGGTCAAGGCCGATCAGTACAATGGTCGGATCGTCAGGGTCGCAAACAGTTTCGTCTTCAAAGATCCCGTCTTCAACTATTCGGCTTCATTTCCTTTCCTCTGGGACGAGATCGTCGTGCCGGTTAAATACGGCAGCGACAACCAGCTGGCAGGTGAGATCTTTAATAGCGTTGTGAATGACATCGTCGGAGACTTCGCCGCCTCAGCGAAAGAGGAGTGGAAGGCGGTTGTGACGAAGTACCGGATCGAGGATGCGCGAATCGAGCCCATGGTCACAATGTCAGCCAACGACAACTACATGGAGTTTACGTTGCGCTATATCGTCGATTATAAGAAGCGGCGGACCACCAAAGACTTGATCTGGCGGCGAATCTTGGAAGAGATCGCAAAGACGGATCGTCGAGTCGCTATCGGATCGGCTGGCCTCGAGATCCTCGAGACTTCGGTGCTGGAGGTGCGGATGGCGGGAGGCGGCACGAACTAGCCGCCACGCTCCAATCGATACATCAGATCCGCGCTAGTGGCCTGGCCCGTTTCGCCGACCAGCGTCCAGCGGCTCGATAGCAGGTAGCGCACCCGGAAAGTGCTGGCGTGATCGAAGAGGCCGATGCCGTAGGCTGCATAGAGCCTGGGGGAGAGGTATTTCCCCGCCACCAGAGACGCATCTTGCAGCGATCGCCCGGTTTGGATTCGTGCCTCATCCAGCCCGACGGTCGAGGCGATGCGTTGGGCAAGGAGATTGCCGCCGCGCAGGCCAAGCGAAGTCGCGGCCTTGCTCACCACGTCACCTTCGGCCCGCGATGCCTCACCCAGCGGCCGTCCGAGGACGAGGTAGGACAGGGCCTCGCTTTCCGCCATGGGTGGTTCGGAGAACAAAGTAACCTCGGGCGATCTCAGCGTTCCCTTGATCAACAGACCGGCTAAGATGCTGTCCGCAGCGATTCGATAAGCACGTACGTCGAGCCCAGGATTGTCGATTGGCCCGCCACCGAACACCACACGCCCGGGATTGATGGTCAGGTCCTGACCGTAGGCTTTGTAGCGCCCATCAACGATGCGAAGTTCACCGCTCCCCGCCGTGGCTTTGCCGGGCTCCTCGATCGCCAGAAGGCTGCCGGCCAGTTTCGTCGTGAAACCGAACCCCCGAAACGAGACCTGATCACCCAAGACGATCCGAACGCGCCCGGAGATCAGCGTTTGGCGTAGCCGCCGTTCTTCTGCAGGCCCTACAAAGACGGCGTCTTTCGAAAGCTGAATCGCCGTCTCCGGGATCTGGCTGAGTTCGATGTTGGCCACGGGAATCGCGATCTCACCGCCAAACTCGATCCGTTCACCCGACAGAGAGACCTCGATGTTCGGCGACGCCAGCAGCTGGACCTCCGAAGTATTAGCCGCCTGAAACCGCTGGCCCACGATGGTGAAGCGAGCCGGCGAACCGGCCGTCGGTACGATGGGCGACTCGCCGCGGATCGTCAGCTGTCCGGGCGCCGAACTCAGCCGTCCGTCAAACACCAGGTTCCCGCGACCATCACCGGTCACGTTGAACTGGATATCGCGTAAGGCGATGCCCAGAGGTGGGACATCGGCTTCCGCGTCGCGCAGCTGCAATTGGCCGATCAGCGTGGCAGCGCCGACAGTTCCAGCAGCTCGTATGTCGAGCTCGAGGCGGCCTCGTGTGCGACTCAGCCGCGTGTCTAGCGCTTCGATGAACGAGAGGTCGCTGAGCTGCCCTTGGATTCGGCCCGCCAGGGTTTGCTCCGGCCGCGGCCGCTCGAGACGCGAGAAGCCGGGAAGCCGTAGTTCGCCGGCCAACATGCCGTACTGTGCCCCGCTCGTATCGGTGAGCGCCAAGTTGACACCGACTTGCAGATCGCCGCTTTCCGTGCTGGCCACCAGCCGGCCGCGGTCGTATGCAACCGTTTGCGAGTCGCCGGCCAAGGGGAAGGTTAGGGTACCAGGCCCGGGGTGAAGCTCGATGTCGGCTTGAAAATCGCCATCCGCACCGGTACTGGTGTTGAGCTTGCCGTCCACCGTTCCCGTGATCGACCAACCCTCCGGCAAGAACGCGCTGGCCACGGACAGCGGGGCCTTTTCGAGCGATGACGCGATCTGCCATCCGGAGTTCTGCTCGCGCGAACCGCTGCCGCACAACGATGCATCTCCGGACATAAGGCAGAAATCGTCGAGTCGGAAGCCGTTTCGGGTCACTGTTAGCGGGCTGGAAGCGTCCAACCGCCAGCGGCCGGCGAGTGGACTTTCGACTTCTGCTCGTTGGAGCGACCCTTCCCAACCGTCCGCAGTCAAGCCACCGCGCAGAGAGAACTCGACATTTGGGTCAGCGCTCAGTAACGAGGCGGTCAGCTCATGGAGTGCCATCGTGCCACGTGCCCGCAGG
>JBFJOD010000076.1:0-16721 GCA_041617795.1 Gemmatimonadota bacterium
CCGGTCCCGACGACGCCGGGGAACGACATGACGATGTCGGTGAGCTGTGCTTGCGCCGTCTCGATGCTAGGCCGGGTCAAGCTTCCCTCCGTCGACGGCGCGCGCGCCATGAGGCCCCGGCGGTCGGCTCTGAAGCGGCGTGCTCACCAACTCAGATGGTGCTCCTCGAAGTATTCGTGCAGGTCCTTCCGCGCGATGAAATTCACAGCCTCGGACCAGAGGTCCACGGGGTTCAACTCATCGGTGAGCACCGGTGCGCCTGAAGGCGATGGAACGAAGCGGTTCTCCCAAACACGACGTCGCTGACTCGTCATCAGCTGCTCGAGGTCAGCGCTGGTTAGTCGAGCATCCAACCCGGCCGACTGCGCCAGGTCACGGTTGGCGGCGAGCAAGATGACATTGCCCAGCTCGTTGGGATCGGCGAAGGCGGGCAATGCCAGCTGATACTTGAAGTGCTGGCTCAGTGTTGCGGAAAGCGAGCGCACGATGCGATCCAGCCAACCCACCGATTCTACATTGATGGCCAGTATGCCATCCTCGGCCAGATGTGCCGCGATCAAGCCGAACGATTCCACGGTGACGAGGTGAAACGGAATCGAGCTGCTGCCGAACGCATCCATTATGATGACATCATACCTGTCGTCGCTACCGATTAGAAACTGCCGGCCATCCATCTCGTAAACGCTTGCATCCGCGGGCTCGAGCCCGAAGTAGCGCCGGGCCAGGTCGACGACGGCGGGATCGATCTCCACCGCGTCGACGGCCCAGCCCGCCGCCGCGAAATTTTTGGCCACGCTGCCGCCGCCCAGGCCGACGAGCAGCATCTTTCCGGGGGTTCCGAAATACAGCCGCGTCAGATCGATGGCCGCGACGTACGAGTAGGACGATGCGAACGAGAGCGGATCGGCGATGGTGTGCACGCCGCCATCGATGAGCAGGTGCCGCCTGCCCTGCATGTCGAGAACGCGAAGCTCTGCGTAAGCGCTCTGCTCGACCGCCAATAACCCGCGCCGCGGGTCGCTGCGCTCTCCTGGCAGCTTCCACAGCGTCAGCGGTGCCAGCGCCAGGATCGCGGCCGCAGCGCCCACCCACGCTCCTTTGGTCGAGCGTTGGGCGAGCAGCCCGACGACGGCGCTGAGGATTAGCGCCAACCCGATGAGCAGGATCAACCGGCTGACGCCGATGTTGGGGATCAGAAAGAAGCCCGTGGCCAGAGCGGCCAGCACGCTGCCGACGGTGGAGATGGCATAGAGATCGCCGGCGGTGCGGCCGACCTCATCGAGATGGTGAGCCCGCAGGCGGATGGCGTAAGGGCTGACCATTCCAAGCAGGGTGAGCGGCGGCGCAAACAGGATCAGCGTGGCCACCAGCACGGCAAGGCGGAGACCGAACGGCTCGGCGATGAAGAGAACCGGCCGCTTGATCCAGGGGATCAGCAGCAACCACAGACCTGCGCCGATCATCAGGTAACACAGCCGGTCGAGACGCGGCCCGCGATCCGCCCAGCGTCCGCCGATGGCGTAGCCGACGCTGAGCGCGGCCAGCGTCACCGTGATCAGCGCCGACCAGAGGAAGAGGCTGACGCCGTAGAACGGACCCAGGATGCGGGTGCCGAGGATCTCCACGGCGAGGACGGCGGCCCCGGCGATGAAAACCAGGACGTACAGGTACCAGTTGTTCATAGTGGCGCCATGGGTGTTGAAGTAGCTGGTTGTCGGGCCGTTGCGAGCGTTCGCACTTGATACGGCAAACAAGACGCCCGGGCAAGCCGCGTTACAGCCTGCCTGGGCGCATGGTAGGTCTAATCGAGCCTGAGAGGGCTCAGCTCAAGCGTGCGATCGCGTCGATCTCCACGCGCGCGCCCTTCGGCAACGCGCCGGCCTGGATCGCCGAACGCGCGGGGTACGGTTCGCTAAAGTAGCGGGCGTAGACCTCGTTGACCGCGACGAAGTCGGCGATGTCCGCCAGGTACATCGTCGTCTTCACCACATCGTCCAGGCTCGAGCCGGCCGCCTCCAACACGGCTCGCAGGTTGTCGAGCACCTGTTCGGCCTGGGCCTCGACGCCGCCCCTCACGAGCTCCCCGCTGTTGGGATCCAGCGCGATCTGACCCGCGGTGTAGACATAGCCTCCGCTGACGATCGCCTGGGAATAGGGGCCGATCGCCGCCGGCGCCCCGTCGGTGTGGACTCGTTTGCGATCCGCCATCAGAACAATCCCTCGATCTGGCCCTTGTTGTTGACCCGCATGTTCACGGCCGCCGGCTTTTTGCCGAGGCCGGGCATCGTCATGATATCGCCGGTGAAGACGACGACGAAACCTGCGCCCGCCGACACCTTCAGCTCACGCACGGTGATGTCGAAATCCGTGGGTCGATTTCGCTTGGCCGCGTCGTCGCTGAGCGAATACTGGGTCTTCGCCATGCAAATCGGCAGCTCGCCGAAGCCGAGCGACTCCAGTTGCGCCAATTGCTTTTCCGCAGCCGGCGCGTAGTTGACCCCGGCGGCGCCGTAGACCTTGGCCGCGATGGTCTGGATCTTTTCCTTCAACGGCTTCTTCAACGGATAGAGCGGCTTATAGTCGGCTTTGCCCCCGTCCAGCGTGCTGCGAACCGCGTCCGCCAACTGCTGGCCGCCGGCGCCGCCCTTGGCCCAGATCTCGGTCTTGAGAGCCGGCACCCCCAGCTCTTTGCAGCGCTCGATGATCAGCTTGTGTTCCTCGGCCGTGTCTCCGTCGAACACGTTCAGCGAGACGACAGCCGGTATACCATGCTGCTTCACGTTGGCCAGGTGTGCTTCGAGGTTGGCCAGACCGCGCTTCACCGCCTCCGGGTTCGCTTTTGCCAGGTCCTCCCGGGCCACCCCGCCGTGATGCCGGAGCGCCCGGGTCGTGGCAACCAAGACGGCGGCATCCGGCTCGAGGCCTCCGACCCGGCACTTGATGTTGAAGAATTTCTCGGCACCCAGGTCGGAACCGAAGCCGGCCTCGGTGACCACGACGTCGGCCAGCCCCAACGCGGTCTTCGTCGCGATGATCGAGTTGCAGCCGTGCGCGATGTTGCCGAAGGGACCGCCATGGACGAAGGCCGGACCGCCCTCCAACGTCTGGACCAGGTTGGGCGACAGGGCGTCGCGCAGCAGCACGGTCATGGCGCCGGCGGCGTCGAGGTCGGCCGCGCGCACCGGATCCCCCGCTGCCGTATAGCCGACGACGATGCGGCCCAATCGGGCGGTGAGATCTTCCGGATCGCTGGCCAGACAGAAGATTGCCATGATTTCGCTGGCCGCCGTGATCACGAAGCCATCCTGCCTCGGCACGCCGTGGGCTGGGCCGCCCATGCCGATAGTGATGTTGCGAAGGGCCCGATCGTTCATGTCGACGCTGCGCGGCCAGGTAATCCGCCGGACGTCGATCCCCGAATCGTTCCCATGGTGGATATGAGCGTCCAGCATGGCGGAGAGCAGCCCGTGCGCGCTGGTGATCGCATGAAGGTCGCCAGTGAAGTGCAGGTTGATGTCCTCCATCGGGACGACCTGGGCATAACCTCCGCCGGCAGCACCGCCCTTGATTCCGAAGACCGGACCCAGCGAAGGCTCGCGGAGGCAGAGCACGTTGTTGACGCCCTGCTTGCTCAGTGCCTGGGCGAGTCCCACCGAGACGGTGCTCTTTCCCTCGCCCGCCGGCGTCGGTGTGATGGCAGTGACCAGCACCAATTTGGCCCGGGCCGGACGCCGTGACAGCTCCAGCGAAACCTTCGCCTTGTTGCGTCCATACGGTTCGTAGTCATCCGGCTTCAAGCCGAGCGATTCGGCGATTTCCCGAATGGGCTTCAAACGTGCGGCCTGGGCGATCTCGATATCCTGCGGTATAGAGCGTGTCATCTTTAGTCCCGTTGGGTAGGTTCGGCCCGCGCCCGGATCCGGCCCACGCTTCTGGCCCCGGCCGTCAGGCGCTGGAGCGGCCGCCAGAGGGGCCCGATCGCGCATTGTGGCGTCTGGTTGGGTACCTGACGCATGTTCAAACTCCGTGCCAGCAGCGGGGGTAAGCCTTTCGACAGCGGGAGGTCGCCGTGCCCGGCCGGGACAGGCGCGACCGGGCGAACCTTGCTTTTAGCGGCGCGCGAAGATAAAACATGGCGAACTCAGCTGTCAAATCGTCAGCGGTTGCGAGCGGTCGCGGAGAGGGAGAGAACCGTGGGACTCTGGGCCCTCATTGAGGGTTATCTCAAGCGAGCGGTACTGGGCGTTCAGGAATACACTGTCCTGACAGCCAAGGCGATCCGTGCCGTGTTCGCCCGCCCCTTCTATTGGCGCGACACGCTGCAGCAGATGGACGTGATCGGTGTGGGCTCGCTGGGGATCGTTCTGCTGACCGGCCTGTTCACCGGGATGGTGCTGGCCCTGCAAAGCTCGGTAGAGATGCGGCGCTTCGGCGCGACCATTTACATCGGGCGGCTGGTGGGCGCCAGTGCCGTACGGGAACTGGGGCCCGTGTTGACGGCGCTGATGGTCGCTGGCCGCGTCGGATCCGGCATGGCGGCCCAGCTTGGCTCGATGAAGGTCACCGAGCAGATCGACGCGCTCAACGTGATCGGCACGGACCCCATCAAGAAGCTGGTGACACCGCGGCTGCTGGCCGCGTTGCTAATGCTCCCGGTGCTGACCGTGATCACCGATACGGTAGCCATATTCGGCGGCATGCTGATCGCCGTCGTGAAGCTGGATCTGACGGCCGACCTGTATATGCGGTCGGTGTATGAGACGTTGGCCCAGTCCGGTTTTATTTTTGGGGTCATGCCCAAGGACGTGGTGGCCGGCTTGGTCAAGCCCTTCTTCTTCGGGGGCATCATCGCGATGACCGGCTGCTACTTCGGCCTCCAGACGCGTGGCGGCACGGCGGGGGTCGGTGTGAGCACGACGCGCGCCGTGGTCACCGCCTCCATTCTCATTTTGGCGGTGGACTACTTCCTAACGCAGCTCCTGATCTCGTTCCTATTCGTATGATCGACGAGGCCCGTCAGCATCCGCCCGGAACGCAGCCGCAAACCGCTCGCGCCGCCGCATCTACCGGCCTCGAGCCCGTCATCATCGAGGCCCGTAACCTTTACCTGTCGTTCGGCCCCAATGAGGTCCTGCACGACGTGTCGTTCCAGATCCGCGAAGGCGAAGCCCTGGGAATCGTTGGCGTTTCCGGTTCGGGCAAGTCGACCATCCTCAAGATCATCTTGCGGCTACTGGTTCCGGACAGCGGCCGGATCCTGATCGAGAACCAGGACATGAACCAGCTGACCTTCGATGAGGTTTTGGAAGTCCGGCAGAAGATGGGTATGGTATTTCAGGCGGCGGCTTTATTCGACTCGCTCAGCGTCTACGAGAACGTCGCCTTCCCATTACGCGAGCACAGGCAATTGCCGGAGAGTGACCTGATCCGGCGCGTGGCTCAGGCCTTGACGATGGTCGACCTTTCTTTGGAGGAATTCGGCGATCGCTTACCCGCTCAACTGTCGGGCGGCCAGAAGAAACGGGTTGGGATCGCCCGGGCGATAGCCGGCGAGCCGAAGATACTGCTGTATGACGAGCCGACGACCGGGTTGGACCCGCTGACCGGCCGAACGATCGTGGACCTGATCAAGCGACTGGAAGACGAGCTTGACGTCACCTCGGTGGTGGTGAGTCACGACATGCGCGCGATACTCGAAGTCTCGACCCACATTGCCATGCTCAAGGACCGCTGTATCATCTTCTACGGCACACCCGAGGAGATCGTTGCCTCGGAGAACCCGTACGTGCGGGAATTCATAGCTTACGGATAAGGATGGTACGGGTGTGATTGGCGGAGCGAAGATTACCTGGCATCAGATACGCGTGGGCGCGGCGGTAACCGTGGCGCTGATTCTGCTGGCGGTGTCGATATTCTTCATCGGTGAAACCGGCGCGGTATTCGGCGAACGCTATCACCTTACGACGCTGATGCCAAGCGCTAACGGGCTGATCGAGGGCGCCGGTGTTCGGCTTGCCGGCCAGGACGTCGGCAAAGTCGAGCGAATCGAGTTTGTGCCGATCGCCGATCGTCGCGACCCGAGCCACGTCCTCACGATCAGTCTGGGAATCGACGTAGCGGTCAACGAGCTGATTCGCAGCGACTCAGAGGCTCGCATTCGAACCCAGGGACTGCTCGGCGACAAGATCATCGACGTCACCCCCGGAACGCCGAGTGCGCGTGTTCTGGTGGAGGGTGACACCCTGCAAAGCGCCGTGGCGATTGACTACGAGCAGATGCTGGCGTCGGCTGCCGGGTTAGTCGACGACCTTTCCGTCATGCTGGGCAATTTGCGGTCGCTGGCCGACAGCCTGCTCGCCGGGCAGGGCACCGCAGGGCGTCTCTTGATGGATCCCTCCCTCTACGATGAGCTGCTCAATACTTCACGTTCCATGGGCAGCTTCCTCGATGCCGTTGGCCGCGGTGAAGGCGCGCTCGCTCAGTTGGCCCAGGATACGGAACTGTATAATGACCTGCGTTCCGTGGTCGCCGGTCTGGACACACTGACCAGCGCGTTGGTCAGCGGTGAGGGCACCCTTTCGCGCCTGCTGACGGACGACAGCCTCTACCTGGAACTCACGTCGACCTCGGCGCGGGCCGATTCACTGCTTGCGGCGTTGGAATCAGGCGAAGGAACGATGGGCCAGCTGCTGACCGATCAGGAGATGTACGAAAGCCTGCTGAAGCTGCTGGTGGATGTACAGACTGTGGTTTTGGAGCTGCGAGAGAACCCACGCAAGTACGTTCCGCCGATCAAGGTCTTCTAAAGGGCGGTGGCCGGGAGCTTCCCTTCTCCGCCCAGCGCAGCACCATCTAGGCCGGCTGCAGTCCGTCTGCATGCTCCCTGAGTAAGCGGGCGCCGCCCTTGAAGCTGTATGCCTCGAACCCCGCCCGCTGGAGCTTTTCAGCCAGCTGGGCGGTCAGCAAGCCAATCTCGCAGTAAAGGACGTAGGAGCGCTGCCGATCCAGGTCGCCGGGATCGGCGAACAGACGCCAGAAGTCGTGGTGCACGGCTCCCGGGTAGTGCCACGCATCGTACTGGCGGCGGGTCCGAGTATCAACGACGACCGCCTGGGCGGGTATCGACGCGACATACAAATAAGGCATCACCAGTTCGCTGGTTTCCAGACAACGCAGGTCGATGATCCGGCGGCGAGCGATGGCCTCATCCAACTGCGCCAGATCGAGATCCTCCTCGTGCAGGGCGACGATCTCGGGAGTTGCATCGGTCACGGGACGCCGTTCCGTAAGCGCGCAATGCTCGCGCACCTTCTCCGAAAGAGCGTAGGTGCCGATGAAACGGCTGCGTGCGATGATCTCCTGCTTGTCGAAGCCAGCCAGCGGGCGGAGCACCGGGGTCCGGGCCACCGCATCGATGGCACGAAGGTTCGCCAGCGTCTGCGAAGACACCTGCCCAACCGCCTCACCCGTAATGATCGCCTGGGCCTCGATCTGCTCCGCGATCTGATCCGCGGTTCGGTACATCAGGCGCTTGAGCACCACCTGCCAGTAATTCTCCTGCACTCGATCCTTCAGCTGCTGCAATATCGACGCGAAGTCGACGACGTGTATCCGGGGGCGAAGACCGAACGACCACTCGTCGGCCAGCAGTTTCGCGACGCTCAACACGGCGCGCTCGTAAGCGCCACCGGCCAGGTTGCAGAACACGTAGTCGAGGGCGACACCGCGTCTCAACATCATCCATGCCGCGACGGCCGAGTCAAAGCCACCGGAGACCAGTGAGACCGCCAGCCCCTCGACTCCCGCCGGTAACCCGCCACCGGCGGACAGCCGCTGACTGAAGAAATAGGCCTCGTCCTGGCGGACCTCCACACAAACGGCGACATCCGGCTGACGGAGGTCCACGCGGCCATAGCGATCGAGCGCCGCACCCAGTCTGTGGGCGATGTCCTGTGACGTGAAGGGATGGCGGCCCGCGCGCCGGGCGCGCACCGCAAAGCTCCGGCCTCTGACTCGCTCACCATATGTCTGTTCACCCACCTCGATTATCGTCGCGAGCTGGGCTGCGGCCGTGGCCTCGACCTGCGAGAGCGACGCGATTCCAAATACCCGGGTGAGGACGTCGAGGCACTCGAGGCTGGAGGCACCGACCCAGCAGCGGCCCCAATCGTCGCTCACCTGATAGGAAGCGCCCGAGCTGGCCAGTGCATCCTCGAGGTTGTCAACGAGGATTCGCTGGAATCGCCGGCGGGTGTGGCGCGACTTCGTTGCCAGTTCCCCGCAAGGACGAAGCAGAATGAGGTGCGGATAGTCGCTCAAGCTCATCGCTGGCAAATATTGGCCATCAGGTCGCCAAAGTCGAATCGCCAGTCGTGATTCAGCCCACGCAGCGGAAGCGGCGTGGGCTGATCGGGTGTGATGGAGGCGGCGGGAATCGAACCCGCGTCCGAGAATGAATCCGGTAGAGCCGCTACGTGCGTAGCCCGCTGTTTACGTTTTTCGCCGCAGGTCGGCCAGCGAGCCGCCTTCCCGAAACTAGCCGCAGTCCAATCTCACCGGCCACGCCGCGGCCACGTGGACCGGCCAGCCCGATTTATCGACGCCTCAAGACCGGCCTCGGGCCCGGTCGATCAGGAGGCGGGCTACCTAACTAGTTAGGCGGCCAGCGCCAAGTTGTCGTTGGCAGTTGTTGGTTTGCCCAGTTGATTTGCGAGGGGCAAGGCGCCCTCGGCACGCTACTCTACGTTCACCAAACCCGTCGAAGCCTGTTCGCCCCCACGGAGACTGACAACCTTGAATTTACACTCGCGGGGTACGATGGGAAGAACCCGCCCTCAGCGACGCTTCGGCTCGGCCAGCGCCACGGCATTCCGACCACTTCGCTTGGCTTTGTAGAGCGCCGCATCCGCCGAGGCGATCGCCGCCGCTCCATTGCGGATGACTTCGGGGAAGGCGGTCACGCCGGCTGAGAGCGTAACACTGAGGGCGCTACCTTCCCAATCCAACTTCACTTGGCCGACGCTGCGGCGGATTCTATCTATGACCCGTGCCGCATCTTCAAGAGAGGCGGCCGGCAGTACGATCAAGAACTCCTCACCGCCCCAGCGACCCGCATGGTCGCCGGGTCGCAGCGCATCCTTTATCGCTCGGGCCACCATCTGCAGCACCCGGTCACCCGCCTCGTGACCGTAACGATCATTGAGCTTCTTGAAGTGGTCGACATCCGCAATCGCCAGAGCGAACGAGCCAGCCGTTCGCTCGGCGACGACAGTTGCCGAGGCCAGAGCCCGCTCGGTGGCGCGGCGATTCGGTAGACCGGTCAGCGTGTCAGTCTGAGAAAGCGCCTTGACCTCGCCGAAGAGAACCGCGTTACGGAACGCTGGCGCCACGAATACGGCGAGGACCTTGAGTCGCTCGACATCCGCCTCGGCGTACTGGCGCGGCCCCTCGTACTCGACCACCAATCCACCGATGGGATGTTCGTCGGCGATCATTGGAACGATGATCGCCGATCCGGCCCCGGTGTCGACACCCTGGACGTAGAGCGGGAACTTCGGTTTGCCTGTCATGTCATCACGCGGCAACAGCGTCCCGTTATTCAACGCCAGGCCGAGTAGCGATGATTCCCCTTCGATCCGCGCCCCGGAAAGGCTACGGGCGATCTCTCCGTCGATCGCCACGATCCGGCCCTTGCCCGCTCCCGGCTCCCAGGAGGCGACCGCCGCCGCTCTGGCACCAGAGACACGGCGCGCCCTCCGGCACACCCCGACCGCCAGTTCCGCCAAATCGAGCTTGCGGTCCAGGTCGTGGATCGCGCCGTACAGAGCCTCGTACTTCTTCAGATCAGCGAGCGCCCGGTCCGCCGCGCGCGCACCGCCCAACAGACGGCCCGCCACCACCGCCGCCAATTCCAAGGCGCGGGGTGAATCAGATCGCGGTACCCCTGAGAACTCGAGCGCCACGCAGCCTACCCGCTCGCCGCGCGGATCGGTGACCGGCGCCGCAACCACCCATCCCTCTGCAGCATCTCTGAAGATGTCCTTCCGAGAAGCGCGCAGCGAAACACCCTCGCTGAGGGCCCAGCCCAAGGCGTGCCCCAGCAAAGGAACCGATGTCGCTGACGTGTCGGCGTCCGGGGGCGTGCAGAGCGCCACGCTCAACTCGTCACCGCCCGCTGCCAATCTCCAGAGGCTGGCTGACTCGGCACCCAGCGCCAGGCGCAAGGCCTCCAGCCAGGCGTGCAGATCGGCCGCGACGCTTTCTAGCCCCGGTAGCGCGTCGTCCATCGCTTCTAGACCAGACGGTTAATGCGCGTTGCCGCCGCCGCCGCGCCGTAGCCGTTGTCGATATTGACGACAACCACACCGGGCGCGCAGCTGTTCAGCAATCCGAGCAGCGCGGCCAGGCCGGAAAAGGAGGCTCCGTAGCCGATGCTGGTCGGGACGGCGATGACCGGGGTCGCAACCAGACCGCCGACGACGGAGGCGAGGGCGGCCTCCATCCCGGCAATGACGATGACGACGGCGGCCTCCCGCATCTCTAGCCGTCCGGCGAGCACCCTGTGGATGCCGGCAACGCCAACGTCGTCCAGCCTGCGAACCGGATTTCCCAAAGCGCGCGCCGAGACTGCAGCTTCCTCAGCGACCGGCAGGTCCGAAGTCCCGGCCGTGACGATCAGCACGGACCCGCGAACCGTGACCTCCACAGGGTGCGTGGGCGGCAGGTACACCGTGCGAGCCAGGTCGTTTGCCTCGCTGCGCGGATTCTCGTCGGCCAAGCGCTGCCGGACACTGGCATCGGCACGCGTCGCCAGGACCCCATCCCCGGCAGCGGCGATGCGCGCAAAGATCTGGGAAACCTGTTCGGGCGTCTTGCCGGGACAGTAGATGACTTCCGGGTATCCCTGCCTGATCGCGCGGTGATGATCGATTCGGGCGAAACCAACATCCTCGAACGGCTCGCGTTCCAGCTGATCCAGCACGTCAGGAATCGACACTTCACCGCGCTGCAGGCGCTCCAGCAAGCTCTTCAGGCGTTCAGGTCTCATAGAATAGAATCTCAGGGCGGGCCCAGTTAGTTAGCGCGCGGAATATACGAACCGGCGGTTGGCCGTCAAACCGCTGTAGTGTCCCGCGTCTTTTGACACCCGGCCGCGTGTGCCATATTGATAGCTTGATTCTCGCGCAGAGTGGCCCGACGGGCCCGACTTAGCGCTCGCTCCGCTGCCCAAGGCGGTTTCCGGAGGTACGAATGGAATTACGTGAATTTTTCAGCGAAGATGTCGTCAAGCTCGATCTCGATGGCGCCGGTAAGGATGATATTCTCAAGGAACTGATCGCATTGCTCAAGCTCCCGGAGAAATCCGAGGGTATTCTGTTCAAGATGCTGAAGCGCCGCGAGAACCTGGGTTCAACCGGGATCGGCCGGGGAATCGCAATCCCCCATTGCCGGTCTCTTGTCGTCAATCGGCTACGGGTCGCGTTCGGGCGAAAAAGCCCGGGGATCGAATTCAAGGCCATCGACGACAAACCGGTCTCGTTTTTCTTTTTGATCGTTGCTCCACCTTTGGAAGTGTCGAACCAGTATCTGCCCGTGCTAGGGAAGATCGCTCAACTTTGCCGAGCAGCCGATGTACCGGACCGCTTGATCAAAATGCAGTCTCCGGCCGAGTTTCTGGAGTTGCTGAGCGACAAGCAGATTTAACGGAGGAAGCGTTCGATGCATCCCCAACTTGAGATTCTCCTGGAACTCCAGGACCTGAAGGCGCAGAAGAAGGAAATGTCCGAAGCCGCTGAAGAGAGCAGCCGGGAGATCGAGCGGAAGGTCTTCCGGGTACGGCCCGACGATGCGGTTGCCCACCTGGAGGAGAAGATCGAAGAGATGGAGGGCGCCCTCGAACAGGAGGTCATGACCCGTTACAGGCTGGTCGCCGGGCGCCGCGCGCGGGCCGTTGTTCCAGTCTTGAGCGGTGTCTGCTATGGCTGCTTCATGTCGATGCCAACCTCCACGGTCAAAACCAATGAGCAGCTAACCTGGTGTGAGACCTGCGGTTCGTTTGTGTACTTCGTCGACTGACCGGAAGGATTGAGCTTAGCGGGTGACGATCATCTTGCGCAGATCGCGAGATCGGTTGGCCACGATCTGGCAGAAATAGATGCCTGAGGCAACGGGCTGGCCGCTAGTGTCCAGACCATCCCAATACAACTCGTAGCGGCCCGGGGCATCGTACCGCAGTTCCCGGGCCGGCTGGCCCGGCGCAGACGGGTGATCCAGAGCGGTAGGTACGGCGACGAGCTGGTGTAGGACGTTGTAGATATGGACCGTAACGACGGCCGGCCGCCCGTCCTCGAAAAGATCAGACCCCAAGACGAACGGGATCCGGGTCTCGCGAGTAAATGGGTTTGGGTAATTCTGCTCCAGCGCCACACCGCGGACTTCGCCTTGGCGGGTGTCCTGCTGGGTCGCGGTGGTATCGGTCTGTTGCGCGAGAAGCTCCGGAGAGCTTACTGCTGCTCGCGACAGCAGAAGGACGAGGAGCACAGTGAAACTGTGCTTCAATTCGCCCTCTCCCTCCTTTTTGCAGTAGCCTTGAGTCCCGTCGCGCCTCCCGGGTGGACAAAGTCGCCCTGTATCCGATTCTCCTACGCCAAGATAGACCGAGCCGCTGAACCCGGCAAGGAGATCGTTTGCTCATACCTCGCGCAGTACCCGCCCCTCGGCTGTGCGCCGGGTGAAGCCAACGGCATCCAGATACTCGAGAAGTGGGATAAGATACTTTCTGCTCACCCCGAGGGCCTCGCGAAGCTGAGAGGGAGTCCCCACCCCACCCGTGCCCAGCACTTCGCCCACACGCCGCTTCACTTCCCTAATAGCCCCCGAGTCCAGGTAAAGATCCGCCGTCACTGCCACCAGCGCGCCCTCATCCACCTTGAACTTCAGGACCGGCAGCAGCGCCTCGCCGCGGACACCCAGCGCGGACGCCAACTCTTTCACACCTGGGGGCGCCAGCCCCGCTTGACGTAGACGCTGAACCGCCGCGTCGGCCAGTTTCTGCTGCTCGGGCTGCAACCGCGGGACATGACCGGCGAGTGCAGCTAGCGACCCGTCGATCCGCACCTTTTCCTCGCACTCGAGATCGGCAAGCACGGCATCCACCAGAGCGGCTGGCTGATCCGCCTCGCTGCGCAGCGACTCCAGCCCCACGCCCCGGGCGCCCGTATCCCGGTCGTGACCCCGCCTCAACAACTCGAGCACCGCAGCGCGTGCCAGATCGAGAGCCTCCGTGCTGTGCCAGCCCTCTCCCAGTTGGCGCACGGCGCCAGCTTCCCTCAGATCCTGCAGTTCCGCCGCTATCTCCGCCGGCGGAAGGCCAATAGCCACAGCCAGTTCTACCGTGGACGCTCCGGCCGCCTGACCGGCGACCGCCCGCTCCAGCGCCTCCCTGCTCCCAATCATCGAGCGGGCCCGCAGTTCCGCGGCCGTCTGCTGCGACAAACGCCGCCGACGGTGCGCCCAGGGATCGACCACAGTCCCGCCACCGATCGTTGTCACCGGCGAATAGAAGCGGATGACGAACCGATCTCCCGCCCGCGCCACCACCGGCTCCTCGAGCCGTAGCTGCGCCAGCGCTGATTGGCCCGGCGGCAGCTCGGGGTCGTCGTAGAGGACCACGCGTGCCAGCGTCTCCGCCGTCCCGAGGTGGAAACGCACCCGTTGCCAGTGGCGCAGCGGCCGGGGGGTGCCTGGCAACAGCGTCAGGTTTGTGTCGAGCAGGCGCGTGGGCCGCCAGACACCGTCCGAGACCAGAACCTGCCCGCGGCGGACTTCCCCCCGGTCGATACCTACGAGAGCCAAGGCGGCGCGCTGCCCAGCCGACACTATCTGCACTTCCTGACCGTGTCGTTGAATCCCACGCAGGCGCGCCGTTTTGTCGGCGGGAAGCAACCGTAGTTCGGCGCCAGTAGCAATCTGTCCGCTCCAGACGGTCCCTGTGACCACTGTCCCGACACCCCGCACCGTGAATGACCGATCGACGGGAAGCCGAAACAGGTCCGCGGCAGGGCGCTGACGAGCGGAGCGCGCGGCGCTGCGGATGGCAGAAGTCAGCTGCTCCAAGCCGTCGCCGCTGACCGCCGAAACCGGGATCACGGGCCAGTCGGTCGATCCGAACACTCGCTCCAGCTCTTTAGCCACCGCATCTCTTGCCAACTCCTGCCAATCGGGCTCGACCAGATCTGACTTGGTCAGCGCGGCGACCCCATGGCGCACTCCAAGCAGCCGCGCGATCCAAAGGTGCTCCAGCGTTTGCGGCATCGGCCCTTCGTCAGCGGCCACGACGAGCAGTAGCACATCCACGCCAGTGGCACCTGCCAGCATGTTCTTTACGAAGTCCTCATGGCCGGGGACATCGACCACAGAGATCTCCGGGTCTCCGGTCTGATCCGGGAATCGCGCGAAGCCGAGGTCGATCGTGATACCGCGTCGGCGCTCTTCCTCCCAGCGATCGGTATTGGTGCCGGTCAGCGCCTCGATCAAGGCCGTCTTGCCGTGATCGACGTGCCCGGCGGTGCCGAGAATCACCGAGTTCATCGCAGGCGTTCTTCGAGAAAGCGGAAGGAGTTCAGCGCTCGATGATCGGCAAGGTGATAGGCGATGAAATCGCGCAAGAGCTCACGCTGGGTGACAGCGGTGGCGAGTTCTTGGCTTGACGGTCGGCCGCCGGCCAGCAAGCCGGCCAACTCGGTCCGCGCCGTGGCCGTCAGGCCTCGCAACTTCACTTCGCGCACACCGGGTCGGCAGCGTCCACAGATCAGCCCACCGCCGCCCAAGTCGAAGTGGGCCGGCTCCTCAGCCGGAGTTGGCCGGTCACAAAGCGAGCAGCGATCGATGCTAGGCGCGAAGCCGAGCCGTTCGATCAGCTTCCAAGCCTCTGTGAGTATGAGAATTTCGACGGCGACATCCTGATCGACCAGGCGATCGAGTCCCTGCCTCAGACCCTCAAACAGCTCGCGATCCGCGCTGGACGCGGCAAATCGCAGGGCGATCTCCGTTAGCAAGCCGGCCCCGGCATAGCGGAGCAGGTCGCGACCGAGCGATTGACGCTCGCGCTGCAACTCAAAAGCGGAAAGCGTGTGCAGCTCGCGGCCTTCCTTCGTGTAGAACGTGGCGACGCCATCGGTGTAGGGCTCGAGCACACCGCCAAAGCGGCTCTTGGGGCGACGAGCACCCTTCGCGATCACCGAGCTCAATCCCAGGTCACATGTCAGAAGCCGGAGGATCTTGCTGGTTTCGCTGTACTCGTAGGTCTTGAGAATGGTCGCCTGAGTCGTCACCAACGCCATGGGGCAAAGCTAGGCTCGTGACGCCGGCATAGCCAGATCAATTGCCGCTTCGATCGCCGGAAAGCTGGGCGGATTCCCGCGCAGCGGCTGCCGTCGCCCGCCCGCGCCATACCCAACCTCCTGCCATCGACGCGGCCAGCATTGTCGCGACCAGCACGGCCAGGCGATCGCGCCGTGTCAGGCGCCCGGCTGCCAACGCGACACTGACTGATCTACCGGCTGGCAAATCCCGGACTACATACTGCCGACGCGGCTGCCGTGCAGTCCCACTGTCGCGCCGCCGCGTAAACAATGGATCGGGGCGCGCCTCTATGCTACCGCGATCGATGAACAGGACAAGACTGTCGGTCGGCGCCCGAGCCGCAAAATCCACTCGCGCAGCTTCAGCCGGCAGCGTGTAGGTAACGGCGAACTGGAAATCGGCGGCAGGTATGTCTCCAACCAGGGAGATGTGTGACTCGAACTCCATCACCTGGTCTGGCGCCAGATCACCGCCAAGTCCGTTGACCGCCCGGGCCTGGTCCGGCAGAACCAGGAGCAGCAGGGGTTCTGCAAAGGCCGAGATCGTATCGGCAGCACTCTCCAGGCGAACCTGCACGACCTCGACGACGCGGTACACGCCGCCGGCATCTCTGGCCAACCGCGCCTGGCGTCCGCTGATATGAGGGCTCAGCCCGTCCTGGGCCGGCGCGGCAATCGGAGTTAAGACGGAAAAGCAGCAGCCGAAGAGTGCGGAGATGAGAAAAGGCCGCCGAAGCGAAAAGCGGCGGCCCGGCCCAACGATCCGGCTGAAGATCACGGGTTAAAGCGACCGAAATCTTCCGGGTTCAGTCGTTTGAGGTGTTCCTTCAGCTGATCGGCGTCCATCACTTTGCCCCCCTCAGTCGGTTTTGCTTCTTCAGAATCCTCGTCCGTTTCCAGTTCTGAGGGCTGAATCTCTATCGAAGCCTGTTCGAGGAGGTCGTCGTGAGCGAAGATCGGCGCTTTAGCACGCAGGGCGATGGCAATGCTGTCGCTGGGTCGTGCATCGATGGAGACCATATCGCCATCGCGCTTGAGGATGAGCTCGGCGTGATACGTATTGTCAACCACTTTCGTGATCAACACTCGCTGCAGCTCCGTGCCCAGCCCTTGCAGCATCGATGTAAAAAGGTCGTGAGTCAGCGGGCGGGAGAATTTCATGCCGGCCAACTCCATCGCGATGGCGCTGGCTTCGCCCGGCCCGATCCAGATGGGTAGTACCCGCTCTCCGTCGAGCTCCTGTAGGATGACGACCGGCGTATTCGATGCCTTGTCCAGCCCGAGGCTGGCCACCCGAACTTGATTCATCGAGTTATCGGATCCTCTAAACGGCGGGCCGGACGACACTTCCCAAGATAC
>JBFJOD010000077.1:0-16627 GCA_041617795.1 Gemmatimonadota bacterium
CGCGGCCGTTGCGCTCGCCGCGCTCGGTTTGTTAATCCCCCTCCGGCAAACAGGGGCCCAGGAGTCGGCGCATCGCTGCGGCCGTTCGAGCCGCTGAAACGGCCGTTCGGACCGCTGGACCGCAGCTTCGAACCGCTCGAACGACCGTTCGGATCCGGCGGGCCGCGAGTTGAGGCCGAGCCACGGCGGAGGGGTCGCCGATGAACCGGCCGGATTTGCAGCGATCGGATGGATATCCCGCATGGACGTAGATGTCGCCCTCACCGCCGACGCGGCCAACGTCAGCCAGGAAGGCAAGCTCAACATCCTCGGCGTGTTCGACACGATCTGGACCCGTGACTTCCCCTTCAGCCACGCGGCCATGGTGTTCGTGTTGCGCGTACGGGCCGACTTCACCGAGCAGGGCTCTCACCATCTGGAGGTCCGCCTCATGGACGCCGATGGCGGCCAGCTTTTCAAAGCGGAAGGGCCATTTCAGGTGCCGGGCGGCGCGCCGGGACGTCCGGTAAAACCGCATGTGATTCTGGGGCTGGGAGGCGTGACGTTCCAGAAGCCCGGGGACCACTCGTTCGAAATCATGGTTGATAATCAGCACCTGAAAAGCGTGCCTCTTTATATCATCCAGAGCCAACCCAGCCGCCCAGCCGGCAAATTGGCCTGATTTCGGGCCGAACCGCTCGGTTGCCACGCCCGAGGCTGGACCGTAGATTGGCAAGGCTGCAACCATTCAAAAACGTAAGACACCCCGCCTTTTGTCGGGCTGGGCGAGTCCCTGCGACACACCCGGGCAAGGACGGCTGATGCCTAGAGCGTGCAGAGTTGAATCCGACGGAAGCTTCACCATCGGCAAGCGCTTACACCAGATTCCAGAATCCTTTTCAGATCGACAGATTCACAGTTTCCGGACCCTGCTCGAGCCGATACCGGACACGCCGAGCGGGCCGAGCTTGCCGGCGGATCTGCGGCGGCGGCAACGAGATTTTCTCCTGCGGCGGTCGTTGGCTGCGGTGATACCTGGACTGCCGATGCAGACGCTGAAGAAGCTGTCGCGACGGCAAGTCGAGGGAATCCACGAGTGGATCGCTGAGAATCGGCCCGAATTGGCCGCCGACTTGGAAATCGCGCTGGACTAAGAAGCACCGGACGGAGTGAGAATCAAGCGTGGCGGGTCGAAGCGGGTGAGCCGCCGCCCAGTGGCTGCGCCTTTCTTCCCTTACATCCTCCCATTGATTGAGCCTCATGTCGAATAAGCGCGCTTACCTCGTGCGGGCGGCGAGAGTTCATACCCTGGATCCGCTGCGGCCGGAGGCGGAATGCGTTTGCGTGGAGGGAGAGCGGATCGCGGCCGTCGGCACGTTCTCGGAAGTCGCGGACGCCGTGGGCGGCGGCATCGAGCTCTTGGACCTGCGGCCGGCGATTCTTGTTCCCGGGCTGACGGATTCCCACATCCACCTGATCGAGTGGGCGGTCGGGCGCTCGCGACCGGATCTAAGCGGGGTCGACTCAATGGAGGAGGCGCTGGCCAGGGTGGATGCGACAACGCGCTCATCTGCGTCGGACGCCTGGTTGGAGTTCAAAGGTTGGAATCCCGGCTGGCGGTCAGAAAAGGGGCTGGCGGCCCTAGATTCGGCATCACACCAACGCGCCGTGGCTCTGATCGCCCACGATCTGCACAGTGGCTGGCTGAACAGCGAGGCGATGCGACGCCTGGGTATCGGTCCGGATCGCAGCGACCCACCCGGTGGTGTAGTGGAGCGTGATGACCGAGGTCGACCAAGCGGCGTACTGCGTGAGCGCGCCCTCGATTGGTGGTATGAAGGACGGCCTCGGTCAGACGAGGCGACGCGACGGGCGCTGATGTTGGAGGGTCAGGCGGCGCTGCACCGGCTGGGAGTTACAGCGGTCCACTCGGTGGAAGCGCCCGAGTCGTTTCGAGTGGTTGACGGCGCCGTGCGATCCGGGGATTTGCAGCTTCGAGTCTTGCACCATATGCCACAGCGATTCCTGGACGCGTTGCTCGATTGCGGAATCGCCAGCGGCTTCGGGAACGATTGGCTGCGGGTAGGAGGTATCAAGTACTTCACCGATGGCGCGCTGGGTTCACGAACGGCCTGGATGCTCGAGCCCTATACAGACGGGTCGGGGCGTGGTGTACGGAGATTGGACCCGGAAGAATTTTGCGCCGACGTCAGGCGCGCGGTGGAGGGTGGGCTGGCGGCGACGGTGCATGCGATCGGGGACGCGGCGATCCGTATGACATTGGGCTGCTTGGAGGGAGCCGGCTCTGGCGGTCTGGCAATTCCGCACCGCATCGAGCATCTGCAGTGCTTCAATCCCGAGGACTTGGGTCGTGTGGGCAAAGGCGGGATCGTGGCGTCGATGCAGCCGTCACATATGTTGACTGACATTAGGCTGGTTGAAGAACGTTGGGGACAGGTGCGCGAGCGGACGACGTACGCGCTTCGCAGCTTGCTCGATTCGGGCACCGTGCTGGCTTTCGGGTCCGACGCTCCCGTTGAAGCGGCCGATCCACGGGAGGGATTCTATGCCGCCCTGGCGCGTCGCGATCGTGACGACTATCCGCAAGGGGGCTGGCACCCTGAGGAACGGCTAACCGGTCTCGAGGTGTTGCATGCCTACACAGTCGGACCAGCGGTCGCGGCGGGAGATGCGGAGCGGCGCGGTCGGCTTTCGCCGGGCTACTTCGCCGATTTCGCCGCTTGGAACGTCGATCTCGCGACCGCAGATCCAGAAGCGATATTGGAAGCGCAGGTGGTAGCGACTGTGGTGGGAGGAGAGATTGTTTTCCAGCGCTGAGATGGAAGGAAGCGGACGGTCGTGACGGTCAGCGAATCCGCTGAGGCAATCCGCGCTCTGACGCAGGCGCAGCTGGTCGTCGCGGCGACTGGTGCCGGTATGTCCAAGGAGAGCGGCATTGCCACATTTCGCGATGCGCAGGAAGGCCTCTGGGCGCGTTACGATTCGGAAGAGCTTGCGACGCGTGAGGGCTTCCGCGCCAATCCGGCGCGTGTATGGGGTTGGTACAGCTTCCGCCGGGGGCTGATCTCGCGAGTCGCGCCGCACGCTGGACATCGCGCCCTGGCGGAGCTAGAAAAGTTGGTCCCCCAGGTTGTTGTGGTGACCCAGAATATCGATGGAATGCATCAGCGGGCCGGTTCCACGATGGTATTGGAACTTCACGGCAACATTCACACTTTCAAATGCTTTGATAACGATCACGCTGTGGAAATAGAGGTTCCGGTTACTGAGAACGATGGAGAGTTGGAGCCGCCAGCCTGTGTACACTGCGGTTCGCGAATCCGTCCCGACGTTGTCTGGTTCGGCGAGATGTTGCCACTAGGAGTGTTCGAGCGAGCCGAGACGTTGGCAAGATCGTGTGACGTTATGCTCGTAGTCGGCACTTCCGGTCTCGTCCAGCCGGCGGCACGATTGCCGGTCAGCGCGCGAGCCGCCGGGGCGACGGTGATCGAGGTCAACACCCTGCGATCTGAAATCACGCGACACACTGACATTTTTCTCGAGGGACGGGCCGGCGTCTTACTGCCGGAGCTCATCGACGGAGTCCGCACGCAGAGGTCTAGATGAAGTCCAACGCGCGCCGTCAGTGGCGGCGTGAGCTGTTTTGGGCGGCCGTAGTCGCCGTCGCGATTCTAACTGGCTGCTTCGGCGAGAGATCACGGCCGACGGTCACGGTATTCGGCGATCTGTTCGTCGACTCCGACCCGGCCGGCGCAGAGGTCTTCGTGGATGGCCGGTCCACGCAGGAGCTAACACCTGTAGTCCTCGCCGGAGTACCCGTCGGTCGCCACGATCTGGACTTGATCTTCAGTCCGGGACCGGCCGAGTTCTTCGGGTTCAGCGATAACGTCACTGTGACTGAAGAGCTCCTGGACTCGGTCGTGGTGGCACTCGAGGGTGGGTGCAGCAGTAATTGCCCGTTCTTGATGGATGAAGGCCGCTTCAACTGCCGCTCGACAGGTAACGGTGACACCTGTGCCAGCGTTTTTTTCGATGGCGTGCCGGCGCTGGAGTGGCCAGCGGGTTCTGGAACTGATTACGGTGCCGGAGGTCGCCTCTTGCTTGCCGGAGTCCTTGGCGATGACGCTGGCGCCCAGGCAGGCGACACGGTTTCCACGCAGATGTACGACGTCGCCTGGGTCGGCCGTCGTCCGATGGTTCGCACGACGGTCGGCAAGCGACAGGTGATGGAGCTGGAATATTGGGGGACTTCGCGCTACCGCAGTGAATCGCTCCAAGGACTTCTGGTCAGGCAGACTCTTGTCGCCATCGACAGCACCGAGGTTGAGGATGTGCTGTTCATCCAGTTCGAGATCGAGAACATCAGCGATGACCCGCGTTACCGGCGGATCTACCCGTGGGTCCCAGAAGGCGGCTATACGCTTGAATCACTTTATGTCGGGTTCGGGTTGGATGCGGATATTGGTGGATCGGAACAAGATCTGGCGACGTTCGATCCGGCGCTCAATCTGTCATTCATCTACGACGCGTTCTTCCAGGATGAACAGCTTGGAGCTTTTGCAGAGCGACCGGCGCTGGTTGGGCTCGTGACCGTAGAGCCACCGACTGGAGCCAGCGGCCGTACCTTCACGCTCTGGCGGCGATCGGACGATTGGGATGAGGGCGATCGCCATGCCTTTGCCTGGCGTTTGCTGGCTGGCCGCTTAGCGGCTGGCGATCCGATCGCCGATCATCCGTCTGGCGAGATCGGGTTCGTCTCGGCGACTCCCAACGACTTCCGGGCAATTGAGGCCTACGGACCTTTGCAGCTGGCGCCGGGCGACAAGGTCGTGATGACGGTTGCACTGATCCTGGCGGAACCCATTGCCGACAGCTACACCCCCGGTGTTCTGGTCAGTCCCGGCGATCCGGAGGACCCCAACCGTGCGATTCTCACCGTGGCTGGCGGCCTGCGCACGCGGGCTGCGGCATTGCCCACTCTCTGGGATCGCTACCGACCGTAAATGCCCGTTTGACGGGTGTCCAAGCCGCCGAGAGAATAACGATTGATGAATCAACAGATCGGTAAGTTCCTCAAGACGAAGATCGTCTGCACGCTCGGGCCGTCATCGACCGATCGCCCGACGCTCGATGCTATGGCCAAAGCCGGTATGGACGTGGCACGGCTAAACATGTCGCACAGCGGGCCAGATCAGATGCGCGCTGCGTCAGCGGCCGTCCGTGCCTCGGCGGCGGCTGTCGGAAAGCCAATCGCGGTGATGGTCGATTTGCAAGGAGCAAAGATCCGCGTCGGTCAACTGGCGAAGCCAATTCAGCTGGAAACCGGTGGTCGAGTGGTGCTGGTGCCTCAAGCGGAAGCCGCGGGCAGTGAGATCCCGATTACCTATGTTGGCCTGGCCGCGGATCTCGAACCGGGCAATCGAATACTGCTCAGCGATGGGCAGATCGAGCTTCTGGTGCGTGGAACCAGGGGTTCGCGTATCGAGACGGAAGTGGTCATCGGCGGAAAAGTGACCAGCGGCAGGGGAATCAATCTCCCAGGTGCCCGCATCGCGGCTCCGGCATTGATGGAAAAGGATTTGATCGATCTGGAAGCGGCCCTCGAGATTGAGGCAGACTATGTGGCGCTGTCATTTGTACGCTCTGCAGACAACGTACGGGAACTGCGGCGGCACCTGCCCGAGGACGCGCTCATTCTCAGCAAGATAGAGAAAGACCTCGCCCTACAAGACCTGGTGGGGATTCTGGAGGCGTCCGATGCGGTCATGGTTGCACGAGGCGACCTCGGCAGCGAGTTGCCGTTCGAGCAGGTGCCGCTCGTACAGAAACGCATCGTGCGCGACGCGAATGATAGCTACCGGCCGGTCGTGATTGCGACAGAGATGCTGGAGTCGATGATCAATCAGTTACGTCCGACGCGAGCCGAGGTGTCGGATGTGGCCAACTCCATCCTGGATGGAACGGACGCGGTGATGCTTGCCGCAGAGACGGCGATTGGACATCACCCGGTGCGAGCGGTGCAGGCGTTGTCCCGGGTGATCGCACAAGTCGAGTCTGAAAGCGTCTGCTTGGCCGAAGGGCCGCCGTACGACGTTCCGGCCTCGCAAGGTGAGCGTGGACCGATCTCCACCGAGGTTGCCGTAGCCAGTGCGACATTGAAAGCGGCGCAGGCCGTGCGTGCACCGGCCATCGTCACTTATACGCGGAGCGGCTTCACGGCCCGTGTCGTTTCCTCGCGCCGGCCTCCAGTACCGATTGTAGCTGTGACTGACAGCGAACGAGTCCAGCGCCAGCTGTCCCTCGTGTGGGGGGTGCTCCCGGTGCTCAGTCGCGGCGAGCTCAGGGAGGAGGTTATGGCGACGACGGCGCGTTCCGAACTGCTGGCGCGCGGTCTTGCTCAGGCAGGCGATCGCATCGTGGTAACTGCCGGTTTGCCGTTTCACGTTCGCGGTACCACGAACATGGTCCGGATCGAGACGCTCTAGGATCGTGCGACTTCATTTTCTCGGTACCGGGACGAGCTTTGGCGTACCTGTAATCGGTTGCGACTGTAAAGTTTGCAGTTCGGACGATCCCCGAAATCGTCGATCACGCCATGCCCTGGCATTAGAAGAAGACGGCCGTGTCCTGCTGGTCGACACGCCGCCCGAGCTCAGGATACAGTTGCTGAAGGCGAATATCAGCCAAGTGGACGGCGTGTTCCTGACCCACCTGCATGCCGACCACGTCCACGGTATCGACGACTTACGGATCTTTAGCTTGCGGGCCGGTGCCGCCGTCCCGATGTACGTTGCCGGCGAGCACGCCAACGAACTCCGGACTCGCTTTAACTACATCTTCGACGATGCCATCCAGCCAGATCCTGGCACCAGCTCACCGGAGATCGACCTCCACACCTTTGCCGCAGGGGATAAGCTGTCGATCGCCGGTTTCGAGCTGCAGGTGCTGGCTTCGCCCCACGGCAATGTTCGTTCGTACGGTTTTCGCATCGGCTCATTGGGTGTTGTCGTCGATGGCAAGACGATAACGCCCGAGTCCCGGAAAATCTTGGAAGGCATAGAAGTGTTGGTGATCAACGCGCTGTGGTGGGGCAAACCGCATCCAACTCATTTCAATGTGGAGGAAGCCATCGCCGCGGCAAACAGCCTCGGTGCCAAGCGCGCGTTTCTGACACATTTGACCCACCGTCTCGATTACAGGGAGCTTGCCGGTCGACTACCATCCGCGGTGACGCCGGCTTACGACGGATTGCTGGTAGACATCCCATGATCGAAGGACCGTTAGACCTATGGGGCGATTGCCATCTCTAATGCTGTAACTCGGGGTTAGGATGTTGTTTTCGCTTCCCAGCCTTCCTATCTTTTAGCAAGTTAAGTTTGCCGCTTCACTGACTTTGCGAGGTCGTAATGGCCCCCCGACGCATTCTGCTAGTCGAAAGAACGGGCACGTATCGGGACGCGCTGCAACGGGTGCTGATCAGCGAAGGCCATGAGGTGCGCGTGACGGACAAAGGGTCCGGGGGGCTGCTAAAGGAGTTCAGGCCGGACGTAATACTGGCCAGCCCAGATGACGTGCCGGGGCGAAGCGACGGTGTCGAGCTGATCGTGCTGGTGAAGCCCGTCAACTTGGAAGAACTACGCCAAGCGTTGCGAGCTCAGCCAACAAAAGTTGCGGGAGAGTAGCCCCTTTATTCGAAAGGATCGGAGATATGCGCGACTACGATGATGATGGTGTTCCCTACGTGGTGATAGAGCGCACAGGCTCGAGCTTCATGCCGTTTGTTTGGGGCGCGTTGCTCGGCGCGGCCGCGGCTCTGTTGCTGGCGCCGAAGTCAGGCGCTGAGACGCAGGAGGAGTTGAAGGAGAGGGCACGGCGGCTGCGCGAGCGTGCGGAAAAGAAAGCTGGCGAGCTTCAAGACACGCTGGAGGATGCTTTTTCCGAGGGCCGGCGTCAGGTTGAAGAGAAGTACGAGACCGCCAAACGGACGATGTCAGACGGCAAGACCAAGGCGCAGCAGGCTTTGGATGCTGGGCGCAAAGCGGCGAAGGCGGCCCGCAGCGAGCTCGAGGAGCGGATCGCCGAGACACGCCGCTCCGGCCGTACGGACGACGAAGCTACCGCGGACTGATTACGCCAGCGTTATCGGCTGCAGCTATCGCGCGAATTGAAAGCCCACGACTCGGCGCCCGCGCCCTCCGAATCGCTGTCGCGGTCCGTGAGGGCGCGGCGCGTTATTGGCGGTCTCTGGGTAGCCCTCAAGGACTACATCGTACGGGTTGCAGAAAAGGCGAACGACGACAACATCTTTCTGTTGGCCAGCGGATTGACGTTCAGCGTACTGGTCGCCGCGGTGCCGTTTCTGCTTATCGTCGTTTCGCTGATCAGCCTCACGCTCGAAGCGGCCGCACAGGCCGCCGGCGTTCAGCCAATCGACCAACTCCGCTCCTACCTCGACATCATCGTACCGGTGATCGGGGCCACCGGTGCCGCGGCCGAGACCAATATCCCGGAAGAGGTCCTGGAGTTTGCGGTGGAACGCGGCCAGGCCATCGGCTTGATCGGATTCGTGCTGTTCATCTGGTTTTCCACACGCCTGTTCGGGGCGGTCAGAGCGGTGCTGCGAGAGATCTTCGACTTGCGGCAAAGCCGCGGCCCGATTCAAGGCAAGGTCTTCGACGCGGAGATGGTCCTGGTATCCAGCGTCCTCGTGATTCTGAATATCGGGATCACCATTGCCGGCAACCTCGCCAAGCAGCTTGGCTTCGAGTTTCTCGGCCTGGCGTCGCGGCACATCCGTATCCTCGAGGCTATCTCGGCCCAGCTTACAGCACTCGCCTTCATCTTTCTGCTCTTCCTCTTGCTCTACAAATACGTGCCGGCGCGACGCATACCCTGGCGTATGGCCGTCACGGCGGCTGCCTTTACCGCGATCTGCTGGGAGTTGCTGAAATTCGGCTTTGGGTTCTATTTGACACGGATCGCCAATTACCGCTCGCTGTACGGCGGATTGGCCACGCTGGTCGTCGTGGTTATCTGGATGTACAACCTGTCAATCGCCTTCGTGCTGGGGGCGGAGGTCGCGCAGGTGAGAGAACTGAGGCGCTCGCGCCGCGAGCAAATCGAAGTGTTGGAATAGCGAGACTTGCGCTACCGCGCTTCATGTGTCATAATAAGGCCGCCCCCCCAGGGTTTTCCAGCCGTTACCCCCGATGTCAAAAGAGAGCGTCAAGCTAGTCGCCCGGAATCGTAAGGCCCACCACCAGTTTCATATCCTGGAGACCTGGGAGGCGGGTGTGGTGCTGCTGGGCAGCGAGGTCAAGGCGCTCCGTGAGGGAAGTGCCAGCCTGTCCGACGCCTACGCGGCGGTGGAGGCTGGCGAAGCGTGGCTGTACAACATGCATATCGGCCCGTACGGCCCGGCAGGTCCGGATGCCCATGACTTCAAGCGGCGCCGGAAGCTGCTGCTGCAACGCGATGAACTGCGGCGGCTGATCGGCAAGGTGGAGCAGGCCGGACTCACTCTGATCCCACTGGAGGTCTACTTCCGGGACGGGGTGGCAAAGCTCAAGCTGGCACTGGCACGTGGCAAGAAACACCGGGACCGCAGGGAGGACATCAAGCGGCGTGAGGCGGATCGTGAAATGGAACGAGCGCAGAAGAAGCGCTAGCGTCGGGCTGGCCGTACTGGCGTTGGGGGTCGCAGCTTGGGCATCTCCGACTGCGGAACCACTGATCGTTGTGCGGAACGGGACGACGTTTACGGTCACCATCGAGCAGAGTCGCAGCTATCCGGCGGCTGGCGTCAACACGTTAGCGCAGGCGCTGGGATATCAAGCGGACCATGAGAGCATCCGGATGGATGGCGAGTCGGTTCGCTTTGTCGCCAATTCGCCGTTCTTCTCGGTTGGCGACGACGTCTTCCAGATGCCCAACCCGGCCTACCGCCACGGTTCACATCTGATGATTCCAGTAAGCTGGGCGACCGACTGGTTGCCAAACCACCGCTCGCGTCGCTGGCGCAACATGGACGGACGGCTGGTCGAGCGGAAAACGACGGTCGCTGTGCCCCCCAGGCGCGAATCGTGGCTGGTCGTCATCGACGCCGGCCATGGCGGCAGGGATCCTGGACCGATCGGGGTGGGTGGAACCAAGGAGAAGGACGTGACTTTGGCCGTGGCCAAGCGTCTGGCCCGGCGACTTGAGCGCGAATCCGGAGTCGAAGTTGTTCTCACGCGTGACCGTGACACTTTGATCGCATTGGCTGACCGACCCCGAATAACCCAGCGGCTAGGCAAGCAAACGGCGCCAGACCTATTCTTGTCGATTCACGGTAATTCGATGCCGAAGAAACCGAGTACGACACGCGGGTTCGAGAGCTACTTTCTGGCTGTGGCAAAGACAGAGCAGGCGCGGCGCGTCGCGATGCGTGAGAACGAAGCGATCAAGTTCGAAGAGGGTGGTGAGCCGAAGAACTTGGAGCTTCTCCAGTTCATCCTGAGTGACCTGCAAGCGGCCGGAAATCTCCAGGAGTCGAGTCTGTTCGCAGCCACGGTCAATCGGAGCATGAGCTCCGGGCTGAGAGCGCCGGACCTCGGCGTCAAGCAAGGGCCGTTCGCGGTTCTGGTCGGGTCGACTGTCCCGGCCGTGTTGGTGGAAGTTGGATATCTCTCGAACCGGGACGAAGAAAAGCTGTTGCGTTCGTCCTCGTATCAGGCGAAGATAGCGGATGCGTTGGCCGATGCGATTGTGGACTACTTAGCAGATTATGGTCGACGGGTCTGGTCTTCGTACGGCGCGGGCGAATAAGACCCGCGGGGCGACCCGCAGACACCTTCCATTCGTTGTTTTACTCGCCTGTCTGGTCTCGGCGCCCTCCTGCGTCTACTTCAACGCGCTCTACAACGCCAACAAAGCATTCGAAGCCGGTCGCCGCGATGTCGAGGCAGGCCGCCTCTCCAGTGGGCTTTCTAGTCTCGCGACGAGCATAGAGAAAGCCGAACGGATCGTCGCCGATAATCCGGATAGCCGCTGGGCGGACGATGCTTTGCGATTGATCATTCGGGCTCGCTTGCTGCGCGAGGAATGGCGGCTGGCGGCGGAGGCCAGTCAGAAGCTTTTTCGATATGCCGGCTCAGCCCGGGACAGCGCCGAGGTGGCAGGATGGTTGGGGACGGCGGAGATGCGGCGCGGCAACGCGGCGCTGGCGGATTCCCTGCTGACACTTGCACTCGATGAAGCAGATGAGCGAAAGGCGCGAGCCGAGCTGCTATTCGCCCGGGGCCTGGCGCGCAAGCAACTGAAACAGGTCGAGCCGGCGCTGGCCGATCTGGAAGAGGTCAGCGGGCTGAGACCGGAGTGGGTGCAGCCGCGCCTGGAGCGCATCAGTCTGTTGATCGACGATCAGCGGGAAAACGAAACGGCTTTCGCGCTGGCGACGCTTTGGGAGCTGAGTGTCGCTGATCGTGAAGAAGCCGAGGTGATCAAGACGGTCGGGTATGTGGCAGCGCGTAGCCCAGAGACAGCTTTACTGGCGCTGAGCAACGTGGAACAGGCGAACCTGTTACGGGCCAGCCGGGCCCAGTTGCTCAAGCTGCGCGGTGACCTGCACTTGTCGCGCGGCGCGATCGAGAAAGCGCGCAGCGACTACGGACTGGTTCCTCCATTGGCTGGAGACCTGAGGGTCGGTGCCGAAGCGCAGTTAGCCGTGGTCCGATTGGATCTCACCCAGGTCTCGACAGTCGAGGAGTTTCGCGTGATCGTTGCGTCACTCGAGCGCATCGGTCGTCAGACGGCCGGTCAGCGCAGCTCGGAAGTCCGCCGGCTACTCGATGTGTTCATTCGCATGGTGTACTGGATCGACGCCGGCGATCTTGGCTACATGCTGGCGGCTGAGACCGCCCGCGACCAATTAGCGGCGCCCCGGCTGGCGCGTTACCTCTTCCTACAGTACGTGGAAACCCAGCCGCAATCGGTTTGGGCGCCCAAGGCGATCCTGGCGGTGCTCGATCTGGAGGACCTAGATTCCGACGGCCGCGCCGGACAAGCTGACGGTGATGATCGCGGGTCGGAGCAACTGCGGCGGCGCTTGTACGAGAACTACCGCAGTTCACCGTACGTTGGAGCGGTTCTCGGTGAAGAGCCGGCAGGGCGCTTCACGTACGAGGAGCTGGAGGAAGGTTTGCGTCGGCAGCTGGACCAACTCGCAAAACTGGCAAATGAAGAGGTGCGTGCGAGACGGTGAGCGTCCAGTCGACAGTCGCGAGCAGCAACGACGTTTAGGTGAAATTGGATACAACAAAACAGATAGTCCGTGCCTGGGGCACGCTTAAGTCGAACGAAAGAGTCGCGAACGCCACGCACTGGCTCGAGCTGGAAGCCCCCGAGATCGCGGCGAGCGCCGCCCCCGGACAGTTCGTCATGGTTGGCTTTGGTGCCAGCGGTGGGGCCGTGCCGTTCTTGCCGCGCCCGAACAGCATCGCCGCGGTGAGCAAGGATGGCGTCGGCCTGCTGATCCGCGTGTATGGGCCGGGGTCGCGACGGCTGGCAGCGCTGCGCGCGGGCGACGAGGCGCTGCTGCTGGGTCCCCTGGGGACGCGATTCCAGCCGGGTGAATCGCGAAGTGTGCTTTGCGTCGCCGGCGGGGTGGGCCTGGCCCCCTTTCTGCTTTTGCCGGGCTGGCTGCAGGCACGAGGCTCAAAGGCGGCAGTGCGGTTGCTTTACGGCGAGCGGAACGGCGATGCCGTGTTCAAGCCGGAAAAGATCCGAGAGCTGGCCGGTATCGAGGCCGAGATCTGGACGGAGGATGGCAGTCGCGGGCGGCAGGGTCTGGTGACCGATGGGATGGACCTGGCCGGCGTGGATCTGGTCATGGCCTGCGGACCGACGCCGATGCTCAAAGCGATCCGCAGACTGGCGCTGGCGGCCGAGATCGAATGCCAACTAGCGGTCGAGGAGCACATGGCCTGCGGAGTCGGCACATGCATTGGCTGCGCCATAGAGACTGTGGATCCGGACACCGGCGAGCAACGCTATTCACTAGTCTGCGTTGACGGGCCGGTGTTCGCTGCGGAGCGTTTGAGATGGTAGACCTGACGCAGCGGATTTTTGGGGCACGTTTTCAGAATCCGGTGCTGCTGGCCTCAGGTACCTGCGGGTACGGTGAGGAATACGCCGGCCTCATCGCCGTGGACGAGCTAGGCGGTATCGTGACAAAAGCGGTGACTCCACAGCCACGCTTGGGTAACCCGCCCACCCGCATCTCCGAGACGCCCGGGGGCATGATCAATTCGATCGGTCTGGCCAACGTTGGGCTGCAGGCCTTCAAGCGCGATAAACTGCCGTGGCTCCGTGACAACCTTCGGAGAGCACAGGTGCTGGTCAACGTAGCCGGCTGGACGGTTGAGGATTACGTGGAAGTGGTGAGTGGCCTGGACGGGGAAGACGGCTTTCTGGGCTACGAGATCAACGTGTCCTGCCCCAATGTGAAGGGTGGCACCGTCTTTGGAACCGACGAAGTGTCGCTGGCTCAGTTGGTCCGGGCATTGCGCGAGGTAACCGATCGGCCCTTGATCATCAAGCTGACGCCGAACGTCGCGGACATTGGCTTTTTCGCTGAGATCTGCGAGGAAAACGGGGCGGATGGGCTGAGCACCATCAACACGTTTCCGGGCATGCTGATCGATGTTGAAGCGCGTTGCCCAATCATTGGAAGCGTGACCGGCGGCATCAGTGGTCCGGCGATTCGGCCCATGGGGGTCTACGCCACCTGGAAGGCTGCGTCGCGGGTCAAGATCCCGGTGATCGGTATCGGGGGCATCTGCGATGCGCATGATGCCATGGAGTACATACTGGCGGGCGCTTCGCTCGTTCAGATCGGCACCGCGATGTTCGTCGATCCGTTCACCGCCCCTCAGACGATTAAGGGCATCGCCGAGATCTGTGAACGTCAGGAAGTGGCCAGATTATCGGAACTGATTGGAGCGGTGGAGACTTGATGTCGGTCACCCCGAATGAGCGGATTATCGTCGCGCTGGACGTCCCGTCGCGCGCGCAGGCCTTGAAGCTGGTAAAGACTCTCGATGGCGCCAGCTTCTTCAAGGTCGGGTCCCAGCTATTCGCCGAAACCGGACCGGCGTTGCTGAAGGAACTGATCGCGTTGGAGAAACGCGTCTTCCTCGACCTCAAGTTCCACGACATCCCGAATACGGTTGCCGGGGCCGTGAAGGCAGCCAGGCGTTGGGGTGTCCACCTGCTGACCGTACATGCCTCGGGCGGCGAGGCGATGCTGAGAGCGGCCCGCGAGGCGGCGGGTGACGACGGGCCGAGGATCTTCGCGGTTACGCTGCTCACCTCGCTGTCTTCGGAGGATGTCGAGCGGGTGTTTGGGCGCTCGCCGGTTTCCCTGGTCGACGAGGTCGTTCGGCTTGCCAGCCTTGCCGTGAGCGCTGAGCTGGCCGGGGTCGTGGCGTCGCCGGCCGAGGTGAAGCCCGTCAAGCGCCGGCACGGCGAGGCGTTGCAGGTGATCACGCCGGGTATCAGGCTACAAGGGGACGATCCAGGCGACCAGAGCCGCTTCGCGACTCCCGAGGCCGCGGCGCGCGCCGGCTCTGACTACTTGGTGGTTGGACGGTCGATTACGGCGGCGAAGGATCCGGCGGCTGCTTTTCAAGCAGTGGCTCGCTCCTTGGCGGCCGCAGACGCCCCGCGAGCTTGACCGTTTCCTGACCTCCAGATAGCGTTCGCTACCTGCGCTACCTGGCGATTCTCAAGGCAAGGCGTCCTTTTTATATGGCACTTCGGCTTTACAACACCCTCACACGTCGCATGGAAGAATTCCGACCCGTGACTAACGGGCAGGTCAGCATGTATACCTGCGGGCCAACCGTCTATGACCACGCGCACGTCGGCAACTTCCGTACGTTTCTCTGTGAGGATGTTTTGAGGCGCTATCTGAAGTGGAAGGGATTCGCCGTCGTGCAGGTCCGTAACCTGACCGACGTGGACGACCGCACGATCCATGCAGCGGTGGAACGCGGAATCAGTTTGCGGCAACTGACGCAGCCCTTCATCGAAGCATTCTTCGCCGATCACGATCGTTTGGGTATCGAGAGGGCGGAGTTTTACCCCCGCGCCACCGACCACGTCGAAGAGATGGTGGAGATGACTGAGCGGTTGGTGGAGCGTGGCCTGGCTTATGAGGTCGATGGGTCGGTTTACTTCGATATCTCGGAGTTCCCGGAGTACGGCCAACTGGCCCAGCTCGATCCGGCCGCCCAACAAGAGGGAGAGCGGGCAGCGGGCGACGAAGCCTACGATCGCGAAGATGCCCGGGATTTCGTGCTCTGGAAGGGGGGTGAGCGGCCGGAGGAAGGCGACGTCGCGGTGTGGGATTCGCCCTGGGGCCCCGGCCGGCCGGGTTGGCATCTGGAGTGCTCGGTACTGGCACTGGGTCACCTGCCACAGCCCTTCGACATTCACACGGGCGGAATCGATCTCATCTTCCCCCACCACACCAACGAGATCGCCCAAGCCGAGGGGGCGACCGGCAAGCCGTTCGCGCGTTTCTGGCTTCACGCCAAGCACGCCCTGATCGACGGCCGCAAGATGTCCAAGTCGGAAGGCAATTTCTACACGCTGGCCGACCTGATGGAGCGCGGCTACAAACCGTCCGCGATCCGGCGCCTCCTGATCTCGGGCCATTATCGCACGGAGCTGAACTTCAGCGAGGCGGGGTTGGAGGACGCGGCCCGTTCGGTCGAGCGGTTGATCGAGTTCCGGCGCCGGCTCGCGACGAGCCGTGTCGATGCTGACGGCCGGCCGGCCACGCGCCTGCCGGAGCTGGCTGCGGCCGCCTTACAGGGGTTCGAGGCGGCGCTGGACGAAGACATCAATGTGGCTGAGGCCTGGGGATCGCTGTTCAGCTTCGTCAGGGAGGTGAACTCCGAGCTCGACAAGGCGGAGCAACAGGTGCGGGCCGACGAGGTCGAAGCGGCCCTGGCCGCCCTCGACTCGATGGACCGGGTGTTCGGCGTCCTGGCGCTCGCGGAAACGGAGGCGGAGTCGGTCTCGGATGACAAGCGGCGCTGGATCGAGGACCTGGTGGCCGAGCGCGCCGAGGCCCGGGCGACGGGGGATTACGGCCGTGCCGACGAGATCCGCAAGCAGCTAACTGGAGAGGGTATCGAGGTGGAAGACACGCCGGCGGGCAGCCGCTGGCGGCTGGCTCGTCAAGGTTGACAGCCTAGTAGGCCGAATCTATACTACTCGGCTCACTGTAAACGCTGACGTAGCTCAATTGGCAGAGCAGCTGATTTGTAATCAGCAGGTTGCGGGTTCGACTCCCGCCGTCAGCTCCAGACAGCAGCAGCTGGGCGTGTTGGAGACCGGAGCGAGACGAACCTGGCGACACAGCGGAAGCAGCGTTGTGGCGCGGGGATTCGGCTGTCTCTCATGCCAGCCCGGCGCACAGGTGGGGCGGCTCCCGCGAGCTGCCGGGTGGCTGATCACGAGTCGAACGGGCCCAGGATCGAGAGGAAGAATGGTTCGCGTGGTGGGGTGCCCGAGCGGCCAAAGGGAGCAGACTGTAAATCTGCCGGCTGATGCCTACGTAGGTTCGAATCCTACCCCC
>JBFJOD010000078.1:0-16170 GCA_041617795.1 Gemmatimonadota bacterium
AGGCGGTTGCCGAAGTCAGCGGTCAGATCATTGAACTGCACCCACAATTGAAAAAGGGTGCGATCCTGCCCAAGGGCAGCCGCCTGGTAAGCATCGATCCTACCGGTTATCAACTGGCGATCGCTCAATACGAGGCCGACCTTCAATCGACCGAGGCCGCGGAAGACATGGGCCAGAGCGACGGCGTCGTCCAGGGCGTGATGGGCTCGAGGTAGCTCGACCCCGAAGCGCTCTGCCAGATGGCCCAGCTTGGCGCTTTCGCGGAAGAGGGAGCGAGCCAAAGGAAGAGTATCGTAGAATATCAGATCATCGACGCTTGCAAAGCGACTCACCAGGCGGCGTAATACCGGGACATCGAAGCTATGGGCGTTATGGGCCACCAAGATGTTGTCGCCAACGAAAGCCCGGAAATCCGGCCACACGTCCTCGAGGCGCGGAGCATCACGGAGGTGTTCATCGCGGTAGCCGTGAACCTCGCTGGCCTTGCTCGAAATCGGGCGGTCAGCGCGAATCAAGGATCGAAAGGTCCCGACCACCTCATCGTCTCGAACCTTAGCTGCGCCGATCTCGATGATCTCGCAGACGCTAGCGTCGATATCGGTGGTCTCGAGGTCGAACGTGACGTAGTCGCGCGCGGCGCTGGCGAAATCTCGACTGTGAAGGAGCTGAAGCGCCTTGAACAGTATGGTGATGGCCGGTCGCCCGCTCGCGGAGGTACTTGCCAGAGTCAGGTCAGCGGGCCGGGTGGCGGTCGTGCCCGACAGGTAATCGATCGCAGCTGGCAGCTCGGCGGCAAGCAGCATGCCGCGCAAGGCGATTTCGCGTCCTCCAGCCGGTTCGATGTAGATCTTGCCGCCTTGCACGACGGTGGCGGTCAAGCGCTCGGCAAGCTGGCTGGCATCGGGAAAGGTCTCTGGATCCTCCAACTCCTCATAGCGCTCTTCCAACCGATTGTCGTAGGGGCGCACGCGCTGTGAAAGGAGGTCGTCGACGAGGCCGGAGAGGGTATCCTGCGCCTCAGAGAGCGCGCGCAGGTTCTCTACGTGAAAGATGAAGCGCCAAGCCTTCTTCGCATCGGGGTGCGGGCGCGGCAAGCCGCGAGCAAAGACGCGTAGAGCCGGCAGCAGTTCCTCCCGACGTGTGGCCGCCACTGTGCGGACTTCGGTTGTCAGTGAGTGTGGCAACATGCGGTCTGCAAAGGCTTCGACGGCCACGGGATCGTCCGGGTCGCTGATCACTCGCAACGACGCGATGACGTAGGCGATCACGGGGTCGTCGAGCAGGGCGCGGCCGCGGGCGAGTCGGCAAGGCACCCCGGCGGCCACCAGCTGATTCTCCAGGCGGCGGCCTACCCGGTGGTTCCGGTAGAGAACTGCGAAGTCGCCCCAGCTCAGCTCGTGCGCGGAGCGATCGCCGAGGATTCGCTCGAGGACGAACTGGGCCTCGGCCTCATCGTCCTCGAAGCAGTACGCCTCCACCTCGAACTCCGAGTCGCGTTCGGCCTCGATGTTCTTCTGGAACAGTTCCGGGTTTTCACGCAGCAGACGCCGGGCGGCCTGGAAGATCGGCCGACTGCAGCGCCAGTTCCTGTCGAGGATGATCGGCGTTTCGATATTGAAGTCTGTGCAAAAACGCCAGAGTATGCGGGGGTCGGAGCCGCGCCAGGCGAAGATGGACTGCTCGTCATCGCCGACGGCGAAGATGTTCCGGTGAGGTCCGGCCAACCGCTTCAGGATGGAGTATTGCGCGGCGTCGAGGTCTTGGAACTCATCGACGAGTAAGCAGTCCCAGCGGCCGGCGACGTCCGTCGCGATATCTTGCCGTGCCCGCAAGAGTTCTTGCGTCAGCGAGATGATGTCATCGAAATCGACCAAGTTCCTTTCGCGTAGCCGCGATATGTAAGAGTCGAACAGCGCATCATCACCCTCGGTCAGCTCGTAACTCTGGAGTCGGTGCCTGCCGAACAGCGTCAATAACTGCCTTCGGTGTTTCGAGTATACGTTCAACCGCCGCAGCAGAAGCTGCTGGTATTCCTCATCGGCAACACCAAAGCCGCGCCGCAGTCCAACTTCCTCGGGGTGCTGGCGGAGAATCCCCAAGCAGAGTCTGTGAAGCGTGCCGCGTGTGATAGCGTCGGCTCGGTCGCCCAAACGGTTGTGAAGGCGGCTGGTGACTTCCTCCGCCGCTTTGTTGGTAAAGGTGACGGCACAGATTCGTGCGGGCGGAAGTCGGTGGACATTGATCAGATGCTCGACCCGTCGGATCAGGCAGAATGTCTTGCCGGCTCCGGGGCCCGCCAGGACGAGTGCCGGTCCCGGCGGTGCCTCGATTGCGGCACGCTGCATTGCGAGGGGTTGGTGGTCCATTCTCTTGACGCTGTGCTGGTACGGGACCAGACTAGTCCAGGGCCAATATTAGCTTACCGTGCCGACATTCAAGCGAGGGTTAGGAGTATGGCGCAGATCAAGGTCTACACTACGCCAACTTGACAGTACTGCAACCTGGTCAAGGATTGGCTCAGGGAACATGGTTGCGAGTTCGAAGAGGCTGACATCACCAAAGACGTCTTCCAACTCAGAGAATGGCGAGCGCTAACTGGCGGTGTTGGTGTGCCTGTGGTTGCCCACGGCAACGACTTCATCATCGGATTCAATGAAGAGCGCCTCGCGCAGTTGCTCGATTGCTGCAAGCATACGAGCCCGGTGGGAATTCCCGGCGACGAGGGTTAGCGTCCATGCCCGGCTGAGGTCGAGGATCTCACCTCAGCCGGGATCACGGACCGATCTTGCTATTTCTTACCCATCAAGTTTTCCAGCGCCGCGATCCGAAAGGAAGGCGCCGAATACTCCTTCGGCAGGTAGTCCTGCGGGATGTTAACCTGATTACCGTCACGTAGCGCCGAGAAATGCGGTGACATGATCTCGACACCGGCCTCGTTGAACTTGTCCTGGATGGCCTGATGCAGGTCCGAATAAGTCTTTGCCATCAAACGTGGCTTGTCGGTGAAGGCGTTCAACTCATACGCGACGTAGAAGTCATCGAGACTGGTTTGCAGTACGAAGGGTTGCGGATCGTTCGCGACATTATCGGTCTCGCGTGCGGCGGACAAGAGTAGCTCATGGACTTTTCGCCAGGGTATGTCGTAGCCGATCGTCACTCCGGTGTGCAGGATCAGGCCGGTTTGCGCGGACGTGCTGTAGTTGACGATGTGACTGCCTAGCACCTGCGCATTTGGCACGGTGATATCCACGTTCTTGGTGGTGCGAATGTGCGTTGCCAGCAGGGTCCGGTCCATGACGTCGCCCACCGTATCAGAGATCTTCACGCGATCACCGACCTCGAACGCCCGCGTGTAAGTAAGCACCACACCGGCCACGACGTTGGCGATCGCCGAGCTGGAGCCCAAAGAGAAGAGAATGCCGAGGAACAGCGACACGCCTTTGAACGCATCGGACCCCGCACCGGGTAGATATGGAAAGACCGCGATTGCCGTGAAGGCGATTACCAGGAAACGAACGATCTTGTAAGTTGGACGCGCCCATTGTTTGTGGAAGCCGGGCAGCTTGATGTTTTCTTTCGCGATCTCGTTGAAGATGACCTTGATGAACTTGACCAGGTAGTAGCTGATCAGGACGATGACTACGAGAAAGAAGAGCTTCGGTAGATAGGCGATGAAGCCGCTGGCCATCGATGTGATCGGCGACATGATGTAGCGGAACACGATTGCGGCATAACCACGTGTCCACGGGAAGAACCCGAGGATGAGCGGGAGGGTGATGTAAAAGACCGTTATGGTTGCGGCGACCCGAGCTGCCTTGGCCAGCCAGATCAGGATATCGGTGATCTGTGACGAAGTCGCCAAGGTAAATCGCTGCAGGCTGATCGACGGTATCCGGGTGTCGCGCCACGAGTCCAGCTTTGCGTAGAGTCCCGGGAAGAAACGCCCGAAGATCCTCAGGATGAGCGCGATGGCGACGGCTGTCAGGAGCGTGTAGAGCACGCCGAGCAGGATACTGGTAATGCTGTACTGACGATGAAGCTCGCGAATCGTCTGGCCGATAGTCTCGGCGTATTCACGGGCAAGCTCTTCACGTGATTTGCCGGCGGCCCGCGCGTCGCGCTCGGTGATGCTCATGATCACACGGTCGCCGATAACCAGATCCGTCGTGTTGTCTCCTTCCGCGACCGTCACTTCATCCACGCTGGCCAGTGGGTCCTTGTAGATCTTGTCCAGGCGTTCGGCGATCGCTCTGGCCCGCTCCTCGGGCGAGTATGCCAGGACTCGTTCCTGCACATAGAACAATGTGCGACCGCGAAGCGTAACCGCGGCACGGTCCGGCGCGGTCGCCGTGTCTTGAGCTGACGCCGTCTGCTGTGTCGCTGCGGCCCGAGCTGCGGTGGCCAGCGTGTCCGTCTGGGTCTGAGCCAACGCGACGGAGGCTAACTGCCCGCTCGAGCCGACACAGATCAACAACAACAAACCTGCTTCGAAGAGCTTTTGCTTCATCGTTCCTCCTCCTTCACACCTGCACACGGATCTCAAACCGTGATTCGTTCAGCGCGAATCGCGCGGCGTCGAGATTCGATGGCTATTTGTGCTTTGTTGGCTGGGCAACGGCAGGCTCACGTCGAGCGGTTGCCCCATGTGCTGCTTGCGCCGTATCTCAGGGAGTCACCTCCGTGGCGACGCCGAGAAGCAATTGGCGCAACAAGGCCGAAAGGACTTCTCTGTCCTCATCACTCAGCGGAGCCAGCCAACGCTCCACCTCTTCCAGTCGCGTCGCTATCGCCCGATCGGCAAGCTCCTGCCCGGCCGGAGTGAGCGTGACCACGAACGAGCGTCGGTCCAGGCTGGAAAGGCTGCGCGTGATCAACCCGCGCTCCTCGAGGCGGTCCAGACGTGTCGTCATTGCGCCCGAAGAGAGAACGGCCATTCGGCGCAGCTCCGTGGGTGAGAGCTGGTAGGGCGGACCGTGGCGCCGTAGCGCCACGATCACCTCGTAAGCCCAGGGCTGCAGGCCGATGCGGTTCAGCGCCTCGCGGTCCTGTCGATCGAAATGCTTTGCCAGCAACGAGATACGGCTGACAACCGCCAGTTTGCTGACGTCTAAGTCGGGCCGTTCGCGGGCCCAAGTCTGAACGAGTTCGTCGACGAGATCGAATCGCATGCCGGGCAATATAGGCATCGAGAATCCCGAAATCAAGTATCTTGACAAAAAGCTTTATGGCATGTATCTTCACGCCACTCTTTTAGACGAGCGAGCGGGATGGCGGTGCCGGCGGTAGAGTCGGTGACGGGTCGGGGTGGGGCTGTCAGGTCGGGTCCTGCTCGGAACGCATGGAGGAAGTGTGATGGACGTGTTGGCAGTGGTTGTATCACTGGTGGCGTTGGTCTTGGCCAGCATGGCGTTTGCGCGGACGGGGGGACTTGCAGATGTGCGACGCCAACTGGACAGCCTGAGCGCGAAGACAGAGGGGACCCGCGACATCGCGGCGAACGCGATCGGCAAGTTGGAGGGGCTGGTTCGCGGGAGCGATAAGCCGAAGTCCGAGCCACCGGATTCGCGGGCGAGTGACCGGAATGAGGTCTCGTAGGTCTAAGTAGCCAGAGTATGAGGGGATCGAGCGCTAGGCTCGATCTAGCGAGAACCTAAGGAGGAGTAGATGTTCACGAATTTGTTGAGCCCGAGCCGCCTGGCGGCGACGTTGCTGGCCGGGCTACTCGTAATATCGCCAGCGCTGGTCAGTGAAGCAGCGGCTCAAGATATAAGAGCGTCTTTGTTCGCCGAAGCTGATGCGGCACTCCAAGAGTGCATGACGGCGCGGGCCGATATTCTCGTCCCGAAAGTGTTCGGCGCGGGGATGAAGAACTACCGCAAGGCGGAAGAAGACCTGAAGAAGGGCAAGAACCTGGAAGGGATCCGGAAAGAGCTCCAATCAGCTACGGCGAGTTTTCGCCGTTCGTTGGAGGGTGTAAAGCTTGCGAATGTGACCCTGGCCGCCTCACTAGCAGCTCGCGATGACGCGCAGAGTGCGGATGCACCCAAGTATGCGGCCGAGCAATGGCGGAAAGCGGATCGCAAGTTCGCGGAAGCCGCGGAGAAGCTGGAGGATGGCGATGTGAAGGGTGCGCAGCGGCGATCGGGTGAAGCGGAGACGTTGTTCCGCGAGGCGGAGCTTGACGCGATCAAGCAGAGCTTCCTCAACGAGACGTGGGCGCTTCTGGAGCGTGCGGAACGGCAGGACGTCAAGAAGCGGGCACCGGCCACGCTACATCGCGCCGGAATGCTGACGGGCCAGGCAGAGAAGGCACTGACGGAGAACCGTTACGATGCCGACGAGCCGCGGAGTCTTGCTCAGGAAGCCAAGTATGAGGCGCAGCACGCTCTCTATCTGGCTTCGGTGGTCGAAAAAGTCGAGAAGAAAGACTTGCCGTTGGAGACCCTTCTGTTGAACAACGAGAAGCCGCTCCAGAGTATTGCCGGCGCGTTGGATATCTTGGCGTCGTTCGAGGAAGGTATGGATCGGACGACGGCAGCGATACTGAAGAAGATCACGGTGTATCAGGATAGCCTGCAGAGGCTGAACTCGAAGGTCGCGGAGGGTAGCGAGCAGATCGCCAGCCAAGAGGCACGGATCAAGGAATTGGAGGAGGACCTCGGCGGTGTGCAGCGCGAGCGTTCGCAGCTGGCAGAGCGGATGGCAGCACAGGCCCGCATCCGCGAGAAGTTCGTTAGCGTTGAGCGGATGTTCGATCGCGATCAGGCCCGCGTGCTCAGGGAGGGGAATGACATCATCATTCGAGTCACGGGTCTGACGTTCAATGTGGGCAAGGCCGACATCGAGCCCCAGTTTTTCGGGCTGTTGACGACGGTTCAGCGGGCGATCACCGAGTTCCCTGGCGCGCGGCTGTCAGTCGAGGGCCACACCGATTCGTTTGGTGGCGATCAGTCGAATCTCGAGCTGTCACAGAAGCGTGCCGAAGCAGTTCGCGAGTACTTGCTCGCCAACATGCGGTTGGATCCGGCGATGGTCGATGCGATCGGTTACGGCGAGACCCGGCCAGTGGCAAGTAATGAGACTCGTGAGGGTCGGACCCGGAACCGGCGTATCGAGATCATCATTCACCCGGAACTGGGAACTGGTAGCTGGTAAGCCAGCGTCACCTGGTTTAGCGAAACAGGGGGTCGAAGGGGCTTTACCGCTGTGGTAATTCGGGCGGTAGGCTTGGGAGCCTTCGGCCCCCTTTTCTAATCAATGAGGCGTTCAACACGGAGGGAGCATGTCGAATCTCGTTGTGGACAGAAAGCGGAGAATGTTTGCGGGAAAGCAGTGGTTTCTGCTGGCGATCGCCGCAGTTTTCGCTTTGGCGCCCGCCGCATCAGCGCAGGAAGGCGAAGACGAGCCGCTGCTGGACGAGTTGCGGAGCACGTTCCAGAAGAGGTACCTGACGCTCGGCGCACTTTTGCAGACTACCGCCGATTTTCAATTCGACAGGAGCCAGCCCGGTCAGAACGGTTTCAGCATCGCGAACATGAGGCTGCGGCTCTCGGGTGAGTTCGATCAGGGTTTCGGCTATCTCTTGCAGACCAATTTCACGAAGTCTCCGGCGATTCTGGATGCGAAGATGTACTACCGGTTGACGCCTGATCTGATAATCGATGGCGGTCTATTTAAAGCGCCTTTCAGTCGGGAACTGTTAACCAGCGCCGCCAATATCGACTTTGTCAATCGCTCGCGTGTCGTGACGGCCCTGTCGCCGGCACGGCAGATCGGCGTGCAACTGCGCGGCGACGCTGCGGAGGGTTCGCTCAATTACGGATTGGGTGTCTTTAATGGCAATTCCTTTGCCGGCAATGTGAACGATAGCGATGAGTTGATGTTCGTGGCCCGACTCGCGTTGCAGCCTGCCGCCTTTAGCGGGCCAGAGCCAAGCGATCAGTTGGAAGTCGCAATCAACCTGGCTTACAGCGAGGATGACAATGCCTCACTGGGTGGCGGGTTCTTGCCGGGGTTCAGCGGCGACCGCGGGCTGTTCGGTGTCGACGCGCGATACACGCGCGGTAGACTCCTCGTCGCGGCTGAAATCATCGCCGCTCGACTCGATCCGGACGTCGGCTCACGGCAGGAGCCTTTCGGCTGGCACCTGACCGGAGGTTACATGCTCACCCCCAATTCACAGCTGCTGTTTCGCTGGGATAGACTGGATGGTGACGACATCCAAAATCGAACCGACCTGCTGATCCTCGGTTACAGTCTGTGGCCGACGACCCCGACCCAGATGCGCGTGAACTACGTGATTCCCACCGATGGCGACGCGGCGAACCACCAGCTTCTCCTAGGCGCCCAGTTATCCTTCTGAGCTGGTGCTGCTTGGCGAAACCGGGGGCGGGCCGCCGTGGCCTCTGCCCCCGGCCCGCCAACATCGGCTGACCCCTTTTACGCGGCGAGCTCCGCGCGCTAAAGACCGATGATCGGTTGGCTTGCCTCTTGCCTTAACAGCGTCACATCCTAAGAGGACGCGAGCAGCGGCAGGGGCGCGGCGGCGACAATCATTCTTGTTCAGCCCGCCGGCGCAGCCGCACAAAGTGTGACGAAATGTCCCAGTGCCGGACGTATCCGGCTCAGCCGCTGCCGATCAAACCGTGGCCCGGTGCACGGCGAGCGGCTGCAGCAAGGGAGGCAAGATGACTACCGCGGACGCAGGAACAGCGAAAGGGCGCGCACTGCAGACCCTGCCCGGAGATGATCTTCGCCAGCTGATGTGGCGATTCGCCGATCGCTACGATTTGCAGATGTTGGTGCAATCGGCCCGCTCGGTGTCCCGTGGCCCCGTGGCCCAGCTGGTGGCTGAAGGGGGTCGCAACACGCATGAGTGGACGCCAGGCAAGGCGGCGCTGCTCGGGGCCTTCGACGAGGCCGGCCTGACATCGGTCTTTCTCGACACCGATTACGGTGGCTTCATCGATGGCCCGAAGAACCTCGCGCTGGCACTCGCCGCGCTCGAGCTGGCCTGGGTGGATGGCGGGGCTGCGACCGGCGCGATGGCCGGGCACCTGGGGCTGGCCCCCATTCATGAGAAGGGCACCCCGGAACAGCGGGAGACCTACATGCGGCGCTCGGCGCCGCCGCAGCCCGGGGAAGACCGCCAGCAGTGGCGGGGAGCGTTCGCGCTGACCGAGCCGATTCCCTATGTGGGTGTTGATACAGGTGTGCTGGGCGGCAAGGTGAAGGTGAAGAAGTGGAAGGACGGTGAAGAGCCGATCCTGCACGTGGAGAAGCGGGGGCGCTTCATCACCAACATGGCGTTTGCCAACTTCGTCGCGGCGGCTGTTGATACGGGCGACGAGCGAATTAAGACCAGCTGCATGATCGTCTTAGAGGAAAACGATCCCGGCGTCTTCGATCGAGGCACGGCTACCAAGAAGCTGGTCCATCAACTGTCGTCGACTAGCGACCCGGTCTTCAGCTTGGACGTCCCGGCCAGCCGGATCATCGGTGGGTACACGGTGAAAGACGGCGCCATAATCCCAAATTTCACGCACGGCGAGATCATCGATGCCGTGTTCAGGCGAACGCGAGTAACGGTCGGACTGATGACGGCGGCTAAGCTGTTGTCGGCCGTGGAACCGATCATTCGCTACCAGCGGGGCCGCTTCAGAGGTGGCGAGTCAGATCAACCGGACTCTCCCCGGCACCAGTTGGGCTTGCAGCAGAAAGAGGACGCGCTGCACCGCTTGGTCGATATCTGGGCGACCGGCGAGGCGAGCGCCTCCGTCGGCTTTGCCGCAGCGCGCTTGTTCGATGAGTTGGATCCGTTCGACCACCGGCGCGAGGAGATCTTCGCGGCCCATGGGATACCGGCAGGTCGCAAGGCGATGCGCGCTCTGGCGCAGATGACGGAGCCGGCGGTGGAGTACGTGAAACTGGCGGCGAAGCCGGAGGCCGAACGCGACATGAAGCGCTTCCGAGAGCTAGAGGCGAACGAACTCATCCAGTTTCTGGTGAGAGACTCACTGGCCAACGTGCTGTGCCCAGCCGTGAAGCTTTGGAACACCGGTCACGGGGCCAACATGATGAGGGAGGCCGTGAGCTTGATGGGTGGCTACGGGATCACCGAGGACTGTCCCGGATTCCTGCCGCAGAAATGGATGGACGCCCAGCTTGAGGCGACCTACGAGGGCCCCGAGGCAGTGCAGCGGCGTCAGCTCAGCGTCACGATGACGAACGAGATCTTCTTGGCGCGGTTCGAGGAGTGGATAGTGGAGATGCGGAGAGTCGCCGCGCAACGCCCGGGCTCGGGCGCCTGCACGCTGGCGTCGGCGATGGATCTGTGGCTTTGGACGCTCCGGCACCTCCTGGCAGCCAGCGATTCGCAGGGCAGCCCGCTCTACAAGGGTCACCGGCATGGGGTGACGTTTCCGATGGCCGACGCTCTTTGCTGGCTGCTCGCCTCGCGATACCAGATCATGGACGTCATCGAACTCGAAGAGCGTGGCTCCGAGAACCCCGGTTTGGCAGATTCGCTGCCCGGGTACGTCGGCTTCTTCACCGATCTCTGCCATGTGCAGGCCGCAAGCGCGGCTGGTGAAACCGGACGCATCTGCTCGAGTCTAGTGTTTGGCTACAACCTCCATCCCTCCTGGGCGGCTTCGGCAGAGCGAGCCTACAGCGCGCGCGAGCTGGTAGTACTCGAGAACGTGATGCCGGGCCTCTGCTCCTGTGCCGTGGACGCCTACGACGAGGATGGAACGGCACCACTCAAGCGGGGACCTTGCGTCAGCTTCGACGGATACGAGCCGTTCACGCTGCGCAGGGACAAACTCGATGGCTGCCTGACAGGGTCCCGCATCGCTAAGGATAGGGCGTCCCGCGCGCTTACCGAAGTGATGATCCCGGAGACCCTCGATTATCCGCGCTGATCCGATGGCTTCGTTAGAGAGGAATGGCGTCATAGACTTCCCGCGACAGAGCATGGAGGTCGACATCGTCTGCGTCGGGTTCGGCCCGGCGACCGGCGGTTTCATGACCACGCTAAGTCGGGCCCTGCAAGATCCGGAGGCTCAACCCTATCTGCAGAGCCGGGCGATGCCCGGAATGCCGCTCCAGATCGTGTGTTATGAGCGCGCCGACGATATCGGTTTTGGAGTGTCAGGTGTGGTGACGCGGGCCCGGGGCCTCCGGGACTCATTTCCCGATCTCGAGCCCGATGAGATACCCATGGCCCACGCGGTGACCGCCGAGAAGCTGATCTACTTGAAGGATCCAATCGGGGCGAGCCGCCGCTCAGCCGGTGTCAAAGGTCTCGATCTTCTTTTAGGCGGTATGCGTCCGATTCGCTCGGGCAAGCTACACGGACTCGAACTGCCCCATATCCCCGGATTCATGAGCAAGGAGGGAGGGCTGGTCCTGTCCATCGGCCAGTTCAACCAGTGGGTCGGCTCACTGCTGATGGCTTCCGGTCTCATCCAGCTGTGGCCGGGCATGCCTGTCGACGAACCTTTGATCGAAGACGGCCGCGTTGTGGGTGTGCGGCTTGTCGATCAGGGCTGCGACCTCCAGGGGAATCCGGGACCGGGCTTCATGCCGGGTATGGATGTGCGGGCCGGGCTCACCGTCGTCGGTGATGGGCCGGTCGGACCGGTCGGCCGGAAGCTGGACGAACACTTCGGAATGCCGGAGTCGACGGCGCGGCGCGACTGGGCGGTCGGGATGAAAATGGTCGTCGATCTTCCCGCGGACTGTCCGCTGGAAGCGGGGACCGTGCTGCACACCGTGGGCTATCCGGAGCCCGAGATCTTCGGCTTCCTCTATATGCTGGCCGACAGGGTCGCATCACTGGGTATCTTCGTGCCCTCCTGGTTCGACAGTCCGGTGCGCACCAGCTATCGCTACCTGCAGCACTGGATGATGCACCCCTACCTCTGGCGATACTTGGAGGGCGGGACGCTGCGCTCTTGGGGGGCGAAGACACTTCAGGAATCGGGTCGGCGTGGGGAACCGCACCTGGTGGGTGATGGCTACGCGCGGATCGGCGAGGGTTCTGGCAGCACCAACGTTCTGACGGGATCCGGCGTCGATGAGGCGTGGACGACGGGCGTCCAGCTGGCGGAAGGTGTCATCGAACTGCTGAGGGACGATCGGCCATTTACCGGCGAGAACCTGGAAGCGGCCTACGTAAAACGCCGCCGGGAAAGCTGGGTAGAGAAGGATGCCAGAGTCGCCGAGAAAGCGCGCGACGGTTTTCACCGAGGGTTCGTCAGCGGCCTGTTGGGGATGGGCTTGAGCGGAGTGAGCAAGGGTAAACTCAACCTTTCCGCACCGGCGAAAGAACACGCCGGCGCTTCCGGGCTTGTGGAATACTATGAGGGCAAGATCGCGGCGGAGGAGGTCGAGCGGATCCGCCGGGAATCAGCCGCGGCAGGAACATCGATGCATGATTCGCTGATGGAAGCGGCAGGCTGGCCGTCGATTCCTTACGACGGAAAGCTTTTAATGTCGCAACAGGACGCACTGCTGCTTGGCGGCAAGGTGCAGGCGCCGCCCGGTTTCGCGGATCATGTGGTCTTCATCTATCCGAGCGTGTGCGAGCAGTGCGACAGTAAACTCTGCATCGAGATTTGCTCTGGCGAGGCAATCGCGCCGGGCGCCGACTCGAGCGTTCCGCAGTTCGACCGGGAGAAGTGCGTTCACTGCGGTGCGTGCATTTGGAACTGCGAGAGCGAGAACATCGAATTTCGCGCGGGGTCGGGCGGCCTGCACTCGGCGGAGAACTGACGGAAATCGCAGGCCGCCGGCCTGCGAGTAGAACAGCCAAACAGAACGAACAAGACGCGAGACCACACCTGGCCTGGAGTATCGACCATGAGTTCCGGCTTTCATATCGTCGTGTGCGGCAGCCTGGTCCCCGATCCGCTGCAAACCTTAGAGCCGGTGCCGGGACCGGCCAGTCCTGCGCTGAAGAACGAGCTGATGCTGCCTTCGGTGCTCGACCCTTGGGCGGCCCACGCCCTCTACGAGGCCGCGCACCTTGCCAAGAGCACGGCCGACAGCAAGGTCTGGCTTGTCAGCCTTGGCCCAAAAGCTAGACTGCAGCAATTGATGATGAACGTCGCTCAGAAAGTGCCGTTCGAGTTGGTGGCGATAGATGGATCGGCTAGCGGCTTTATCGATGCCTACGAAGTTGCGGCGGCGTTGGCGAATGCGATCGAGGCAATCCCGGACCTAGATCGTTCACGCTTGCTGCTATTCGGGGGGCGCTCTTCCGCGTCACGCGATGCCGGCGTCACGATGCAGATGATCGGCGAGCGACTGGGAATCGTCGATCAGTTCTTAGCTGTCGATAAGCTGACGGTGAATGGCGACGGCTCGTTCCACTTGCTGGAGCGGTTGGAGGGTGGCCGTTACCTGGCCTCGAATTGCGACGGACCTCCCATGATGATCGGCTGGTCGACGGGCGAGCTTCCTGAGCCACCCAACAACCCGCAGGTCGGAATGCTGAACATGCGCTCCATCATGCCGGCACTCCAAAAGGCACAACCAGCCAACCTTGCCACAGACGGCACCACTTTCGTCAGTGTGGAAGTGCCCCAGCAACGCCGCGCGACGCGGATCGTCAAGGACGTGCCGATCGCTGAGATGGCCCGCGAAATCGCCGACTGGATCCGGAGCTAATTCATGGAAAAGATCCTCTACCTGGCCCACAGCGAAGCGGATAGCCGCCTTGCCAGAATCGCGCTCGAAGCGATCGGTGCAGCGCTGAAACTCAGCAAAGACATTCCCGGTTCGAGCCTGGCGGTCGGACTGATCGGTGGCGATGTGAAAGCGGCAGGGCAGTCGATCGCCGGTTGCGGCGCATCGCGCTTCTTGTCCGTGTCCGGTGACGCGTTCGCCGCTTCACGCTACGTCAGCGATGCGGCCGCGGCGGAGGCGCTGGTGCAGCGGGCGGAGGCCACCCTGGTGCTCGCACCGATGACGTCACGGTTTGCGCGGGCGCTACCGGGTGTGGCACAACGCTGCGGGGGCCGAGTCGACACGCAGGCCACCGCGCTGTTCATCGAGGGCGAGCAGCCGGGTATCGAGCGTTGGTTTTACCGTCAACGAATGGTAGGACGGCTGACCCGAAAGCAGCGACCGTGGTTCATCCTCATCGCCGGCGGAGTCTTCGAGCCGTTCCAGGGGTCGACTGCGGAAGTGGCCCTCGAATCGGTCGATGTCCAGCTGCCACAGGTCCACACCCACGTCGCCGGTGAGCAAGTCTCGGCGACGCAAGCGCAAACGATCCGGCCGGATGCCGAGCTGCTATTCGTGGCCGGTGCCGGTTGGACCAAGAAACAAGCAGACGGGGTCATCCACGCGGCCGAGGCTGAATCATTAATCCTTAGCTTCCTCGAGCGCTCGCAGGCTTCATTAGGTAGTAGCAAGTCGCTGGTGGACCAGTCGGGCGAAGGCCAGCAGGTCCTGTCTTTCATGAGCCACCTGAACCAGGTCGGTCAAACGGGCTCGACACCCCGACATTCGAAGGGGTTGGCTACTTGCTGCCACGGCGAGGAGCCGCACGTGGTCGGCTGGCGGTTCATCAAAGAGCGCCGAGCGGTAAACCTCGACCCCGGATGTGGCTGGGCGCGTGGGAAGGCGGATGTGCTCTACGTCGCGGATGCCTTCCAGCTAATGGCAGCAGTGAACGACCTCCTCGACTGACGTCGTCTCGAGTCGTACGACAAAGTCGCTCCAACCATTTTGGCTTCGGAGTTGTCAAAATAGGCGAGCGAGCTGTTGCGGGCCTGGCGTGTCTTCGCCGGGCGCCGCTCGCACAGCTTGCCTGCGGCGGTCAACGCCGTAGCCAACGGGGCAGACAGCGAACATCGAGACTGCCTGGATCGATGCTGTCTGTCCCGTTCACAATATGCCCCAAACAGCGAACCGCCGGGCGCTAGACCCGGCGGTTCCGGCGGCGTGGTCGAAGGGCTCATTAATAAGTGTTGGTGGCAAGTCCACCGACCGATCGCCGCACGATTCAAGTGTAGTTCGTGCAGTTTGCTTAAAGTCTGGCTCGAGCTGAGAATCCTAAAGGGTGAAAGCTTGGGAAAGGCGGGGGAGTGCCGCTCAGTTCTGGCTAGTGAAACGCGGCCACCTTGGGCGTACCAGGGATCCACGCATCGTCTTCTTCAATCAGATACTTAGCCAGCACTTCCGACCAGCGAACCCGGCGCTGACAGTACTGGCACATAACCCAGTCTTTGCCGTAGCCCGGCCAAACGCACACACCCACGTTGTGGCAGTGAGGGCATCTCATCGTCGTTTCCTTACACATCCTCGTCCCTCCATCCGGGTCCACGTCCATTGCTCTCTCCGCTGGGACAGTGAAGCAGGTGGCATACCATTCCAGGCCAAACTGTATAAATCATTGTAACATAATGACTTAAGTGTGTATTTCGCTCGGCCGGAGAGAGCCGGAAACGGGTACGCCGTTACGAAATGGTAACGCCGTCGGGAACCGTCATTTGCAGGCGGTGAGGGACGCTCCGAGTGACTTCTGACGCCTCAGTCGCTCCTTGAGCGATTGATCGTGGGCCGTTCGCCGAACCTTTGACCCAGCGCGGCCAGGAAGGACTCCAGGGTGGCGTGGTGGCCAAATACGAAGCGGGAGACGAAACGAAACAGCGGGTTGTAGACTTCGCCGGCCTCGGTGACGGTGACTCGACAGCCGCCCTCCACGGGCTCGATTTCATAGGTCCAGGTGCCGGCGAAGGGCAAATCGTCAGCGGCGATACGGGTGACGAGATGGCTGGGCGCATTTGCTTCGACCACCTCCAACGGCATGGAGCCGCCGCGGCGATCGCGTTGGAGCCAGACCTCGTGACCGTTGCGATCCTCGAGCCGCTCGCTCGATTCGATGTCCGCCCACCAGGTTGGATGGTCGCCGAGATCGCGAACCACCGCCCAAACGCTGTCGGCGGGTTGCTGGAGTGTGATAGAGCTTGTAGCGATATGGGCTTTGGGTAAGAGCAGCCCGATGAGAGCCATGAAGATGACACTGCCGATCAGGGCACCCAGGACAATGAGAATCCACTTGAGCATGAGACCCTTACTAGGCGGCAAAGAGATTGCGGACGACGAACAAGACGTTCGCCGGCCTTTCGGCCAACCGTCGCATGAACCAGGGGAACC
>JBFJOD010000079.1:0-15951 GCA_041617795.1 Gemmatimonadota bacterium
CCAAACCCGACAGAAGCCGAGCATCATCTTGTAGTCCCAAACCCTCCAAACCGCGAAAGACTTCGGTCCCCTCAACGATTGCAGGTACTGCCGCCAGGTGTATTCTGATTCTCTGATGTAATAACGAGCCGACTTGATGTCCGACCAGAGAAGGATCCACTTGCGGTCATAAGTCGGCTCGGGCTCCTTCGGATGTTCTAATCCGACCAGATGGAAATAGGCGCGTGAGATTATGTCCATCCCGTTCGCGACAGCCACACCGACCTGCAAGTTGACTCGACCCACAGTCGGTTCTGTCACGTAGAAATCGCCCGTCCGTTCATCACGTTTGAACTCGACGGAACAGAAGCCGGAGCAGCCTGAAGTCGTCAAAATCTCCCGCGCCGTTTCGGCAAGGTGATCGGCTTGAACTCCCACGGCGCTTGATGTGTTGCCGACCTGGGGCTTGTACTGGCGAATCTTCTTGCCCTGATAGGAAGCGACCTCCGCAAGCTGGGAATCGAAATAGTGGAATGAGAAGTAGACCTGGTCATCACCGCCGGGGATCCACTCCTGAACGATCACTTCCGGCTCCCACTGCGCGACCAGTTGATATCGAGACTTCAGTTCCTCGGGCCCAGCGCAACGAAAAGCCTTTGCCGGCGAGTGGGCCCGAAACTCGAGATTCTTTGTTCTTGGTTTGAGTACGACGGGAAATCGCAGGCTGTCGATCTGGCGCGTCAGTTCTTCCAGCGATTCGGCACCCAAGGTTAGCGGCACGGGCCAGCCTCGCTCCACAGCTACCCGGTGAAAGGCCTCTTTGTCCATCAGCAGTTCGACGGTATCGGCACTCGGGAACTCGAAATGATATAGGTCCTTCAGATCTTGACCATGAGCGCCAAGCAGCTTGACCTGTTCATCCATCGCCAGCATCAGCGCCGCACGATTGGGCAGCGCATCCGCAAGCCGTCTCAACACCCCGATCAGCTCCTCGCTGAAGAACTCGCCAGGCTCGACGAGCAGCAAGTGGAAGCAACCGGAATAGCTCGTGTAGCGGCGTCTCCGGAAATCGATGCCGATGACCGGCACCCCATGCTTTACCAACGACCTGGCCAGGGCCAGGCCGGTGATGTTGGTGCCCAGTACGACAGCCGGCGGTTGCCCGGCTTCTCCGACGCGCCGGATCAGGCGCTTGTCGATCGTTACCACCGTCGAAACGGCTCCGTTCTCAGCCCGCGCCCAGCGCTTCCCGCCGAGTCGGCTCCCATATCGCGCTTCGCTTCCCCCTCATCACTCGCACCCAGGCATGGAGCGCCGCCAAGTTCCCCGCCACCAGGTAGGCTGGCAGTGCCAGGACGGTGGGGATGCCGCGCCGTTCAGGCCATAACCAGCCCAGCCCGGCCAGGATAAGACCCAAGACCCCGAGACCCAGCAGCCAACGCGCCAGGACCTCCGAAGCGCTTAACCCGATCAATGCGGCCAGGCCAATCACCGCCATCCATGGCACCAGCCAACGGCATAGCTTGTGGCTGAACAGCATCCAGGCAAACGCACCGAAGCGGAATGGATTCAGAAGCGCCCGCTTATAGAACAGCGTCTGCAGCCCCCTGGCCAGCGTCCGGACTTTGCGCGGATACTCGTTACGGAGTGATGCGGCCCGCGGCACATAGCAGATCGCGTCGTTCACGGAAACCGCCCGAAAGCCGCGCTCTCGCGTGACCAGGGCGGCCGCAAAATCGCGGCTCAGTCCCTCCGGTATTTGGTTGCGGTGCAATTGGGCGCGGATCGCGTAGAAGCAGCCCGATGCGCCGATGATCCCCGACACCCTCGTTTCGAGGTCGCGGATCCACATCTCGTAGCCCACGTACTTCGACTCGCCAACGTTTGCCTCATCCCCGAAACGTGCCACGCTCACGTCGCGACCGGAGGCGAGGCCTACCCGGGGATCCGCAAATGCATAGATCAAAGGCTTCAAGGCGTGACGCTCGACACGCACTGAAGCATCGGTATTGACGACAATCGAGCCGCGGATGTGATCGATTGCCGCGTTCTCGGCTGCCGTCTTTCCGCCGCGCTGCGGCAGTCGGAGTAACTCGACCCCGCGAGTGGCGTACTCGGACACGATAGCATCCGTGCCGTCGTTGGACGCGTCAGAGATTACCAGTATCTGGCGGCACTCGCTTGGATAGTCCAACTCCAGCAGACTTTCTAATGTACCTCGTATCGCCGCCGCCTCGTTATACGCCGCCAGCGTTATCGTGATCTTGGGCCAAGGATAGTCAGTTGGCAGCTGCGAGTCGTTTCGCCGCCACCAGGAAGCAACTCGGAGGACCAGCGGGTACCCTAGATATGTGTAGGCGATAAAAGCCGCTACTATTATGATCAGGCTGAGCGCCAGTTCGGTCATGCCCCGGCCGCCGCCAACCTCGTCGCTCCGCTAATCTGCAGATATAGCTCCTCGTACTGGGTCAGCCACGGATCCACACCGAAGTCTTCCGCAAGCCGACGACGCGCGCCTTCTACGCGGGCGGCCGTCGCCTCCGGGTCATCGCGAACCGCGCGAATCGCACCTGCCAGCGACGCCGGGTTCTCGGGAGGCACCAAGAGAGCTTCACGGCAAGACACGACGTCCGGGACCCCACCGACGGCCGTCGCCACAATCGGCGTGCCCGCAGCCATCGCCTCGAACAAGACCATCGGTACACCTTCTGTTCGCGAGCTCAACACGAAAACATCGAACGCGCCGAACAGCCGGTCCGCATCGCGAACCGCGCCCAACCATTTCAGCCGGCTATTCAGCCCAGCCGCCGCGGCCCGCTCTTCCCATTCTCCCCGTTCGCGCCCGTCGCCGAGCACCGCGACCTCTACCGGCATATCGCCGAGACAACCAAGCGAATCGATCAGCACATCCAGCCCCTTTTCCTGGCTGAGCCGTCCAACCCACCCGATGCTGAAGGTCCCGTTCGATACTCCCAGGCGCCGCCGCGCCTCCGCCCGGTCAAAGATCGAGTTCCTGCTTCGCCATGCGTTTGGCAGTACATGTATTCGCTCAGGTTCCACTCCCGCCTCTTTGAGTTGAGCGATTTGCCTACGCGACACTGCCACCACCGCATCGAATCGGCGGAACGCCCGACGCTGCAGCCATTCATAGAAGCGGTTCTTCGGCCCTCCACCGGTGAAACCATGCACCGTCGTGACCGTCGGTATTCCCTGCGCCCGCGCCGATCCGGCGTCTATCACATCACAGCGATAGCCGTGCGTGTGGACCACGTCCGGTCGGACCCGGCGACATAGCCGCCCCACGAAAGACCGCTCCCGTAAGTAGCGTCGCGGCGGTAGCGGCAGCGGAAAGACCTGGATGCCGGCACGCCGCAATGGACCAAGAAACGGGTGACCGAGACCGTCTTCGTCCAACACGACCACAACACGCACGTCATGGCCACGATCGCGGTGGCCAAGCACCAGGGCATGGACCACTCTCTCCAGTCCTCCCACTTCGGCGGGAGCCACTACGTGCAGTATTACCATTTCATCAGCACTCCGGATCACAGGCGACGGGGCCGCGCCGTCGTTACAACAATATGCGTGCCGCCCAGCGGCAGCTCGAATCCACTGTATTTAACCATCATTCGGTCCTGCGACTCAAAATCGCGAAAGGACTGTTGCGTCGCCGCAACGGTCGCCGGCCTCCCTCCCACCCGTCCGTCCCTCAACCGCTGCCTTCGACCCAGCAATGGAACCACATGGCCAGTACGTTTAGCGACCACATGTGGTAAAAGAACGGCGAGCGGCCGTTCCGGACGGCTCTAAAAAATCGCTCGAGACGCTCGCGCCTGAAGCCGGTGAAGTCCAGAAAGCGTTTCTCGAGGACGTTGTCACGGATCTGACTCAGGACCTTGGGTGCGAGGAACACACGCTGGGCGGTCGGGAAGCCGACCTTCCGGCGGTTGAGGATGGCGGCGGGCAATTTGGTCTTGGCGTAGTCTTTCAGACAGGCTTTGCGCTCCGACGCACGTTGTTGCGGCGAGGTGGAAAAGACCACGTCGAGTACGGCCGGATCGAGAAAAGGAACGCGCGATTCTAAGCTATGCAGCATCGAAGCTTTGTCGACGCGCATCAACAGGCGCTCGGTGAGACCCAGCACGATGTCGATCAGGGCAAGCTGGTCGAGATACGAGCGGTTCTCAAAACCATCGAGTCGGGCCAGGCGGCGACGCAGATGGTCGTAGGGGTCAGCCATGTCGCTCAGCCCGTTGACCAAGTGCTTCTGTTCGCTGCGATTGAACAGGATGCCGTAACCCCAGAAAAGGTGCTCGCCCCGCGAATGGCGCTCCAGTTGTTCGAGGATCGTGCCATCCATCGAGCCTATGAGCGATGGGTTCCCCACGGCAGTCAGCAGCGGCCCAAGACCGCGCGCCAATGTCCCGGCCAGCGGGCGGGGTAGCAACCAGCGGACTGCGGCAGTTCTTCTCTGCAGCTTCCAGAGCCGGTGGACCGGCCCGTAGCCACAGAAGACCTCGTCAGCCCCTTCACCGACCTGGGCGACCGTGACACCACTCCGGCGCGTGAAGGCTGCAAGCTGCAGGTTAGCGGTGACCGACGGTGCTCCGATGGGATCGTCGGCCAGGCGGGGCAGATCGCCCAGCACACTGAGAATCTCATCGTCGCTGAGGATGACCTCATGGTGTTCGGTGCCAAGAGCTTCCGCCACGATCCTGGCGTACGACAGATCGCTTTCAGAATCGCTCTCATCCCCCGGATACCCCACAGTGAAAGTCCGCACCGGCTCTTCCAGCGCTTCACTCATCAAGGCAACCGTCAGGCTCGAATCGATGCCGCCGCTCAACATGGCGCCGAACGGAACATCCGAGATCATCCGCTTTTCGGTAGCCTGCCGAAGGCAGTCACCCAGCGCAGAGACCTGGGCCGCATAGTCGCTGGTCTGCGCGACCCGGGACTGGCCGGGTACCCAGTAAGTCTCCTCACGTAACTGCCCACCGCTTTCCACAAAGAAGCGGGTCCCCGGCTCCAGCTTCTCGATGTCCCGGTGCAACGTCGCTGGGCCGGGAACGCAGTTGAACGCCAGGTAGCTGGTTAACTCGGCCCTTCTTGGCTGTCGACTCACATCGGGCAGCGCCAGCAGCGCCTTGGGCTCGGAGGCGAAGGCGAAGCGGTCGGTCGTGTGTGCGTAATAGAAAGGCTTGATCCCCAACCGATCACGAGCGCCGAAAAGTCGCTGTCGCGCGACATCGTAGATCACGAAAGCGAACATCCCGTCCAAGCGGTGGACGACTTCGGCTCCTTCCTCTTCGAACAGGTGGAGGATGACTTCAGTGTCCGTCGAAGATCGGAACTGATGGCCTCTCGCGACCAGTTCCGCTCGCAGCTGCTGAAAATTGTAGATCTCGCCATTGAAGACGATCCACAGCGATCCGTCTTCATTCGACATTGGCTGGTGGCCGGCCGCTGACAGATCGAGTATCGAAAGACGGCGATGGCCCAGCACGCAGCGACGATCCGGACTGGCGTAGATACCAGCGTCGTCGGGTCCTCTATGAGTTAGATGATCGCGCGCGCGCGACGAAATCCTCAACGTCGAACGGCGCCTCACCGCGCAGTCTGAAGTATCCTACGATCCCACACATGTTCTAAGTTCAGTTGTGAGCGAAACGGACGGCAACGCCGGCCTCACCGCGACCCCGCGGCGGCCTCCGGCCGCCGGCCGCCGCGCAACGCCGCGCGCAAGAACCTCCAGCCCACCACCAGAAGCGGTAGCGGATCATCCCAGGCGAAGACCGCCCGCGCCTCCGCCCCACGTAGCGATTCGAGCCATCGCCCGGTGGTCAGCTTGCCACTTCGCCGTAAGGCGAGAAATGCCTTGAAGTCCCACTCTTCGTTGACGTATTTCACGCCCGGCCGAAATCGCGAGTTGGCCAGTGGACCTGGCTCAGATTGGGTCAGATAGCGATACCCGATCCAGGGAAAATCGACGCCGGCACTGATCGCCAGCTGATTACCCGACACGGTGCGCGGGTTGATCTCCATCAGTCGATAAGTGCCATCCCGAGCGTCGTGCTTGAACTCCACGCCCACAAACCCACGGTAGTCGAAGGCCTCCAACAGACGCCGGCTGAGGTCTGCAACCTCCGTCGCCTCAACGGTCACCTGCAACGAGCCATCTCCATAGTGCGGTGGATTCTGGCGCAATTTCCGTTTGGTGAGCCATGCGTATTCCGCGCCGTTCTCATCCCAGAACGCCAGATAGCCGAACAGCGCATGATCTTCTCCCGGTATGATCTCCTGCACCATGTACGGAACATCCCCACCGGCCAATCGGCCGTAGTCCTCGATCAGGCGCTCCGCCGAATCGACGACAGCCACTTTCTTCGGGACTTTCTTGCGAGCGACATGCGCTTTGTACGGCTTGAGGATACACGGAAAGGCCATCTTCCCGGCGATGGCCGCCGCCTCATCGACCGTTTCGGGGAAATGGGTTTGCGGAATCGGAATACCCGCCGCCTCGGCAATCCCATATTGCGTCCGCTTGTTGACGATCCGCTCCATCGCAGCCGAGCCCGGGATCAAGAACTCGTAGTAACGCCGTAGCGCTTCGGAATGCTCAGCCAGCAACACACCGTGTACGTCCGACGTGGCGAACAAGACTCCCGGTAGCTCCAGCCGCGAACCGACGTACTCCAGAAAAACCAACCAAGCCTCGGGTTGCTCGTCCGCTGCCGGCAGCAACGAGACGTGGCCATGCTGCGTGTACGTTCCTACTAGCGGTTCGCTGTCGAGCATCAAAGTGGGAACGCCGCGCCGGGAAAGGCTGCGCACGAAGCTGAGTCCGTTGACGGAACCGCCCAGCACGAGCGCCGGAGCTCTATCCACTGGTAGGCCGCCGAGCCAGGCTCGGGCGTCCCTCAACGCTGTGTCGAGTTCAGGGCGATTCACGAATCTAGGGGCACCTTATTCGGAAAGCATTTCGATGTCGGCCATGAAGCGACTCAAGGGCGTGTTGACCTTCACCCACTGTTTAGTCTCGAAGTAGGCGCGATACCCGCTGCGCATGAACTCGAAACCCGGCGATGCACTGTTGGCAACGACACCCGAACTCAGCTCGTAGCCAAGTTCTTTCAGCGAACGCCCGATCATCATTTCGAAAACGGCCAATTCATCTTTTGGGTACTTGGCGCGCCAACGCCCGACCGGATTGAACGAACCTTCCCGGGCTTCACCCTCGAATGAGGTGTTGGGCCGCTTCACCGACCCTACAGCGTCGCGCTGAATCCGCTCGTATTCCAGATCGTGCTCGATGAACAAGCCCAACTGCGTCAGCGTCTCTTGCGGGTTGGTGACGACATCTTCAAACGATACCTCCAGGTAGTCTGGCCCCAGCCTCGCGCCGTCTTCCCGACCCTTGTTCACCACCCATTCCCAACGCAGCCCGGCGACGAGTCGCTTGCGTCCACCGTCCCATGGGAACGGCGCGACCCAACCCGCCCGGTCCAGCGAAAGCGCCACGTCGCGCCCGTCCCGGATAATATGAACAAACAGAGCCTCGGGGATCGTCTCCTTGATCTCCGACATGTGCAGGACGTGCTGCGGCGTACAATCCGCCCAGCGGCTGACACCCTGCCGAGCGGCTATGCCACCCATTACCAGCCGCAGGAAATCCCCACCGTTATGACACTCGGAACGTACCCTTGCGCGAATCTGCTCCGAGTCCAGACCCGAACGCCGGTAGAATACACTGCCCAGCCACTTCTCCATCAAGCGCTCCCGATCAGCGACCGTCTGTAGATTGCCGAAACGACGGACGAGCGTGTTGAAGACGTGCGTCTCCGCTCGGTAATAGGCGAAACCCCCGGCCGAAAGCAGCATGTGATACAGCAGGGTCGTTCCAGAGCGCGGACAACCCACCACGAATACCGGGGCACGCCCTCGCTCGCCTCTTGTGATCATCACTGCCAGCCTAACCTCCCAACCAGTCGATCCCAGCTCCGGCCGCTGCGCCGGCCGCCGCAGCCGGGCCCAGCCGCCCGCAGATCGCAGGGACGAGCAAGAAAGAGGCCCGCCGCCCTGCATGATCGCCGACCCAACTCTGGCCCTGGAACCCAGTCAACCTTCTAGATGCGGCCATTGGCTCCGGCCAGAACGCTCCGCCAGACCAGCCTCCATTTATGGGTGTTGCGCCAGGCCAACACTGCGCCGAACTTGGGTCGGCGCGGCGGCCCCCTCAACACGGTCCCGCTCTTGCTACTCCTTTCGGCGCCGGGCGGCGCACTTCATCTGTTATCCGGCCGCCCGCGCACAAAGCTTCTCGATCCGGCGGATACGGCAACTGGTTTTCAATCTTGACGACATAGATGATCAATAACAGCAAACCGCCATTGATCCCCGACGTCGGGATCATCGCTCTCGTGCCAGACAAATGGAGCGCCAAGTGGATGGGACGTCACCACTTTCTCACCCGGCTTGCGCGCTACTTCCATGTCGTCTGGGTCAACCCGGCTCCCGAGTGGCGGGAAGTGATCAGACCTGCTGATAGCCAGGGGACCTTCAAGGGCGCACCGCCAAGTCCACCCGGATTCAGCGTCTACAAACCTCGACCCTGGATGCTGCGACTCTACCGGCCGAGCTGGCTTGCCAAATACCTGTTCGACAAACCGTACCGACATGCCCGCGAACTGCTGCGTCAGCGTGGCTGCCGCTTCATCGTCTTGTCTGTTTGGCACCCCCGTTTCGAGGCAGTCATCGGCTCCGTCGACTGCGACCTGAGTTGCTACCACATTATGGATGAGTATTCGTTCTCCGAAGTCGAGCGTCCGACGGACGAAGTTGAGAAACGAATCATCTCGCAAGCAGGTCAGGTCTTCGTGCTGTCCCCCGGGCTGCTGGAGAAGAAAGGCGGGATCAACCCTCACACGGACCTCGTACCTGACGGCGTCGAATTCGACCTCTTTTCGAGCCCTCAGCCCGAACCGGCGGACCTGGCCGAGATCAATCGCCCACGAATTGGCTACACAGGCCGGCTCAAGAAGCAGCTCGACTGGGGACTCATCCGATCTCTGGCGGCGCAGCATCCTGACTGGTCGTTTGTCTTTGTCGGGCCGCTGAAGACGCACCGCGAGGCGGTGAGAGTCGTTGAGGACCTCTCGCGCCGCGCCAACGTTCATTTCCTCGGCATGAAGAGTGTAAGAGACGTCCCGGCCTACACTCAGCACTTCGATGTTTGCATCATGCCGTATAAGGTCAACGACTACACCAACTACATCTACCCTCTCAAGCTACACGAGTACCTGGCCACCGGTCGTCCCGTCGTCGGTTCGCCGATCCGCTCGCTTCAAGAGCATGCGGAAATCCTCAACTTGCCGCCAACCCCGGAGGACTGGACCACAGCCATCGAGCGAGCGCTCAGCGCTGACGAAAACGCACCGGACCGGCGTGCAGCCCGGCAAGCGATCGCCTCGCAGCACGATTGGAAGGTCCTGATCGATCGAATGGCTGGCATCATCCTTCGTCGCCTCGGCCAGAACTCGGGCGTAGACTTCGGCGAATCGTTGGCGGCGCTGGCGCGAGCCGGCGACGGGAGGGGCCGGCCGCTTGGGAGCCCGTCGACCTAAGGGATTGGTTCTTAGAGCTTGCGGATGGCTGTGCCGAGACGCCAGCGCAGGCGCTCACGCACCCACCCGTAAGTCTCGCGCACGACCAACGAGACAGGTCTGCGTCGTTTGAGGCGGAACACCGGCGTGTAGCCCAACTCGGCCATCAGGTCGCCCGTGATGTGCTCCACCAGGCGCAGCTCGCCCGCTGACAGATCCTCGCGCCAGGCGTTCGCTGTTCCTTTGCGAAAGAACCCTTGCGGCTCATTGCCCAGCGACCAGGGTGACTTTACAGCGCTGGAGGCCTTGCGCAGCTTCTCGATCGAACAGGCCTCGACAGCTTCTTCACAGAAGGCGCGGTCGGCCGGAAGCTCCAGCCAGTTCAAGATCGCCTCCAGCTGGGCCGCTCCATCCTCGAGCAGCTTCTCGTAGAACACCTCGTGGTATCGCGTCGTTGCCCCGGCGATCTTGCGGCCTTTCCTGACATCCGCCCGCCAGCGTTTTGCCGCCTCGACAGGGTTGGTCGGCGCCCAGCGGCGTCCCCAGCCTTTTGCCGAGCTGGTCAGCGAGGAGACGACACTTCGCGGATCACGTATCAGGTGGATGAAGTAGGCGTCGGGGAAGATCTTGAGTATCAGCTCCCAACGCCGCAGGTGGTTCGGCGTCTTCTCTACGACGACGGCCGCCCCCGGGCGCGAACCCGCCACTTTATCGAGGACCCCACGGGCGAATTCGCGGCAAAGCGCAATAAACTCATCTTCGCTTAAGACGTTTTGAAGCCCGACCTTGCGCGCGCTGGCCGGAGCATCGACCTCCCGCTTCCACATCCGCTCCAGCTGCCGCAGGTACCGCGAGAAGAGGTGGGTCTCCTGGCTCGTCGCCACGGCAGCATGTTGTGCCATCAGCAGCTGCAGCCAGGTGGTACCACTGCGCGGGCAGCCGACGATGAACACGCGCTTGAGGTCGGCGCCGGGCAGGGGTCCCTCTGCTCTAGCGCTCAAGTCGCGCCTCCGTCGCACCGCGCAGGCCCGTGAAGAGGCCTAACCGGACTCACCGATCTTGGCTTCCAGTGCCGCGCCTGACGCACCGTACGACCACGCGTGGTCCAAGTCGATCGCATGGCGGCCGTCCCCGGCACCGTCTACTGGCAGCGGATAGCGCCGGTCGTGCTGATCGATCGTTTTGTCCGCCTCCAGGTCGAAAAGCCGCAGGCTGACCAGGTAATCGCCGGCCCCAAATGGAAGCCCGTTAATCCTGAGGTTCACCGTGTGTTTGCCGATCGTTCCGGGCAACGCCTGACCATCCAGTATCGTGTCACAGTTTGTGATTCGGCTGCCATCCGCCCGATGGAAGCCCACGACCATACCGACCTTGCTCAACTCTCTGCTCAACTCGTAAGAAACGGCCAGCGTCACCGGACTGTGCGAGCGAGTCTCGCTGCAACGACGTCCGTTTTCATCGAGGAGTGTGAGTCCGACCAGGCGACCGGCATCACTGCGAAATCCGCGGCGCGCTGCGTCTTCATGCCTGGTCGTCTGACTCCGTAATGATTCGAGATACTCATTGCACGCCGGCTCGACTTCCCCATCGAACCTGACACCGCCGGCTTCCAGTACGAGGCAGCGGTCACACAACCGCTTTACCTCCTCTAGCCGGTGCGACACGAACACCACGCAGACCCCCGACTCGATCAGGTTCAGCATCCGCTCGACGCATTTCGCCCTGAATGCGACATCGCCGACGCTCAAAACCTCGTCCACGAGCAGAACCTCTGGCTCCATGTGCGCCATTACCGAGAACCCCAGCCGGGCCTGCATCCCCGAACTGTAGCGCTTGACCGGCGTGTCCACGAACGACTCGATACCAGAGAAATCGATGATCTCTTCTAGCTTGCGATCGATCTCTCTCTTCTTCATCCCGATGATCGCGCCATTGAGGTAGATGTTCTCGCGACCTGTCAGGTCGGGGTGGAAACCGGCTGAAACCTCGATCAACGCGCTCACACTGCCGTATACTCGGAAGTTGCCGCGGTTCGGACGGAGGATGCGCGTGAGGACCTTCAACATCGTGCTCTTTCCCGCGCCGTTCGCCCCAATGATTCCCATCGCCTCGCCGCGGTCGACGCTGAAGCTCACATCCTCAAGTGCCCAAAAATCCCCTTCGTCCAGTTCCCCCCGCTTCGGCCCACGACCCAGAATTCTTCTCGTGACCTGGGGAATCAGGTCCCTCAGGCTGTCATGTAACTCGCCTTTGTGGAACTTCTTCCAGATACCGTTAACCTCTATGGCAACTTCGCTCATTGACTCTGATCAGATGTACTCGGCATAGAGAAACTCCAGCCGATGAAAGAGTAGCGAACTGACGACCAGCCCCACCGTCGCCAGAATACCGCTGTAAACAAGGTACCACGGATTCCAAATGGTGACGCTCGCACCCGCGGCTGAGGTACCTGAAAGCGGTATCAGCAGATTGTGCTGCTCGACCACACTGAGTCGGATCCCCTCGAAGATCGGTGCCAGTGGGTTCAGCATAATCAATTGCGAGCCCAGCGTGCCAAGAACTTCCGGCTCGAAGAACACCGGCGTGAAGAATATCCCGAACGTCAGGAATACCGACACGAGATATTTGACATCGCGGAAGAACAGGTTGCCACAACTGAGCAACAGACCCATCGCCACCGTGAAGAGGAACAACAACGCGAGTAACAGAGGGACCCAGAGCAATTCAACCGAAAGGCGCACGCCGAGGAACGGCAACGCCAGCACCAGTGCCGCAGCGCCTATACTCGAATCAAACGTCTGCGCGAGCGTCGACGACAGCGGGAAAACCTCGCGCGGGAAATAGATCTTGGCTACGAGGTTCTTATTCCCGATCATGCTGCTGGTCGCGAACCCGATAGCGCCGACAAAGAACGCCCAGGGCAGCGACTTCACAACGACCGAGGCGATACTCTGCATCTCCAAAGGTCTGCCGCTGAATTGGGCCATCACGTACTTGACCACCAGCCCGGCCAGCACGACCATCGCCGGCATGAAGATGGCCCACCCGAACCCCATCACCGCCTGCTTGTAACGGATTTTGATGTCTCGGCGGGTCAGCTGCTGCAGCAACTCACGATACTGCCACAACTCTCTTACGATCTCGACGGCATCCGTCATCATGGAGTGCCGCGGCGCCTCGGCCACGAACTCGTCCACTCTTCTGGCTGACGGAACGAGATCCGCTCGTTCTCTGGCTGTGCTTGTCGTCACTAGATCCTCAGTTCACCGATCATTGCTCACGGCTGGGCGCCGGGCCCACGGCACCTTTGGCAGGAACCCTTGGCTCCGGGGCAGCCCTAACTAGGTTGCAAGACCTGTGCGCGGCAAGGGCCGGCCCGCCAACGGCCCGGCCAGGCTCCCCCTGCATCACCGTCGACCAACCAACCGGCCGCTTCCGGTTCGGACTGGCCAGACGCAGTGACCGGGCGTCTAGCCGCTTGGACCAGATATGTTGCAGTCCCGCCACATCGCCGCCCAGCCGCCGGCCGCCGGGGGTTGATCCGACCCGGCCCAGGCTTGAAGCTATGAACCGTGGCGACACGGCAGCGCAACCCCGGTCTGGCCTCAATCGTGCTCCTGGGAACCGCGAGACCCGTACATGCAGGATTGCTAAACAGCCCGAGACGGACCTGATGCCCCGGAATGCAGCGCGGACTCGAGATGAGAAGACCGGCCCAACGATCCTGGTCGTCGCTTACCATTTCGCACCAGAAAATGTCAGCGGAACCCACCGATCGCTTCACTTCGCGCGCAGCCTGTACGACGCCGGCTACGACGTTCGGGTGCTGACGGTCCCGGTCGATCAGGCCCGCGCCATCGACGCGAGCCTGGATCGGGTCTTTCCTTATCCGGAACGGGTCACCCGCGTTGAGGAAGGGAAGACGCTGGGGCGCCTGTACCTGTCCGCGCGAGGTCAACGACAGGCGCACGACCAAGCTGGCTCGGGGCCTGTGAAATCGCGCGACACCAGCGCGACAGGTGGCCAGCGCCGCCGGCTCGCTCCGCTACGGCAGCTACGCCGTCAGGTTGCCGCGTGGGACGCGCTGCCGGATCATCAGCGTGGATGGTACAGGACCGCGGTCCGCGCTGGCTTGCAGCTCGCCCGCGACCTCGAGATTGACGCCCTGTTCGCTTCCGGTCCGCCGTGGACCGGCCTGTTGGTAGCCAACGAGCTGGCGCGTAAGACGGGTGTCCCATTGATCGCCGACTTCCGCGACCCCTGGACGGGTAACACGGGCCGGCAGACCCCTTACGATTTCGAATGGTGTCACAGACTGGCCAAGCGGTGGGAGCGGCGGGTCTTTCGGGATGCCGAACTCACGCTGTTCAACAGTCCCGCGATTATGGATCGGGCCGTCGCTCACTATCGCGACCTCGATTGGGGAGCCGTCCAGACGATACTCAATGGCTCTGACGCGCCGCGCCGGGCAGAATCTTCGTCTTTTCCCGTTAGCCCGCCCCTCGTCTTCAGCCATTTCGGCAACTTGTATCGCGGCCGGTCGATCGAGCCCCTGATCGATGGTCTGCAGGTACTGCTGAAACACGGTTCGCTCCAGCCGGGCGACGTTCGCATCGACTTGGTCGGCCGCCGCGCCGATGAGGTCGAGCGCCTGAGTGCGTCGCCGCCAGCGGGAATCGGGATTCAAGCCATCTCAACGCTTCCATACCAGGAAGCCATCGAGCGGATGGCCGAGCCGTCAGTGCTGCTGGTGGCGCAGCCACCCAACTTGAACGTTCAGATCCCAACAAAGCTGTACGATTATCTCTGCACGGGTAATCCCGTTCTCGTGATGGCCGCCGAGGACAGTGCAACATGGCGGACGGCGGTGGGATTTTCCCGCTGTCGAAGGCTCGACTACTCCGAGCCCAAGGGCAACGCCGCCGTCTTGGCGGAGTTGGTCGACAATTGGCGGGCCGGGAGTCTACTGCAGGTTCGGACAACCAAGGACACCGCAGCACTTACTAAGCGCGCTCTGGGCGAAGAGTTCGTGCGCGCGGTCGACACGATGATCGAGTCCGCCGACGACAACAAGCTCCGCCGCGTAAAACTGGCTTCAACCCGCTAAGAGACCAGACCCACCGCTCTCAAAGCCAGACCGTGCACTGTCAATTGCGACGGGACGTTGATTCGGGGCAAGGCGAGGCGATTCGCCGGCTGCGACGCTAACCGCCCACCATCGATTCGAACCGCCGCCGCGTAGCCAGCAGCGAGGGCCGCGCTCTCTACGTCAGCGGACGCCAGACCGTACGGGTAAGACAGCCAGTCGATTACGGAGTCAAAGCGCTCGCGCAGCCAGCGCAGGGGCTTCTCCAGCTCATCCCCCAGCTCCGCCATCTGCAACATCGCCAGGTTGGGGTGACTCCACGTGTGCGATGCCAACGACAGGCGCGAATATGCCGCCGCGGCTTCCAGCTCATCGAGGGTTGCCGACTTGTAGTGGCTGTTCAACGGCTGCTCGCTGCGCCCGTTCCGTGCCGCCCATTCGCGCACCATGCCGTCCTGCCCGCGCAGCTCCCTCAAAGCCATGCGCCGCAATTCGTCTGGCAGGCCGCCCGGAGGCGGATCCGCAAAGGCATCCCACCAGAATGAGCGGCCGCCCAGCATCGCCGGCGCCACGAATATCGTGGCCGGCAGCCCGCGCGACACCAGCTCCCGAATACCGATCGTCACAGCGCCGCTGTACGCGTCGTCGAAGCTGATCGCCACCCGGGGCCGTCGCTGTCGCCCCTGAACATTCAGCAACTGCTCGAGCGGGACGACGTCAGACGTCTTCACTAGCAGATCCAGCTGCTCCGCGAACCGCCGACGCGGAAGATGCAGCGATCGGTCGCCTGCGATGGGCAAGTCGTCCGGCAAGATGTTGTGATAGGCCAGGATCAAGTCGCGGCCCGCTCCCAAACGCCGGGCCACCCAAGCCGCGCCGCCCCGGACCAGCAAGACTTCGACAGCCCGCTTGAGCTGAGACCGCATGTCGACCCTCGGCTTAGCGGTTGCCGGTCAGCAACCGTCGGCGACCTTTGACCGGTCCGGCTGCCAATGCCGGCGCACTGCGAGGAGCAGGTTGTGGTGCGCGCCGGCGGCGCGCCCGCGCGGGCTGCGCGCGCCCGACTCCGCCAACCTTCACGAGACCGACCATTATGCCGAGCAGCGAGTACAGGTAGTACGAATACGCCTGCGAGATGAAGAAACCCACCACGACGTAGCCGATAATCACCGCCACCATGGCCTGGGCCATCGCCGCCTGCGGGTCGCGGCGGCCGGAAACGCCCGGCGGTGAGCGGCCCAATCTCAACATGGCCCGCAAGGTATAAAGAATCAGCGCGATGAA
>JBFJOD010000080.1:0-15902 GCA_041617795.1 Gemmatimonadota bacterium
ATGGCGTTGAACAGCCAGCTTTCGCTCGACGAGGTACTGCAAACCCTGGTCGATTCTGCGCGCGAGGTCATCAAAGCCCGTTACGCAGCATTGGGGGTTCTCGATAGCTCCGGAAAACAGCTTTCACGATTCCTGCACTCGGCCATCGATTCTGAAAGCGTGGCTCGCATCGGACGCTGGCCGACCGGTGGCGGAACGCTAGGAATCATGCTGCGCGACGCAAAAACGATCCGGATGCGGGACCTTCAAACGCATCGTGACTTCAAGGGCTTCCCCGAGGGTCACCCGGCGATGCACTCACTGCTGGGTGTACCGATTCGAACGCGAAACCGCGTATTCGGCAACCTCTATCTGACGGAGAAGATCGGCGCCGACGAGTTTAGCGTCGAGGACCAAGAGCTTGCCGAATTGCTCGCCGCACAAGCCGCTATCGCAGTAGAAAACGCTCATTTGGCCGAACAGCGCAGTCAGTTCCTGGCAATCGTGAACCATGAGATTAAGAATGCCGCGGCAGGTGTGGTCGGCTGGACTGATCGTCTCCGTAAACTCGCCGACGAGTCGCTCGATCGCGTCCGTGAAGGTGCCGGTTACGCCTACGATGGTGCGCAACATCTGCACCGCCTGGTGATCGATCTGCTCGACCTCAGCCGCATCGAAACCCGGCAGCTCGAGCTCGATTTACGAGATGCCGATCTGCGGGCCCTGGTTCGCGAGGTGATCGGCACCGTGCGGCCCACGGCAGAGCGCCAGAACGTCGAACTGCGCGTCTCCGGTCTGGACGAGCGCCGGATCGTGCGCACCGACCCGACACGTGTGCGTCAGATACTCCTCAACCTCCTTTCCAACGCGCTCAAGTTCTCCAAAGCGGGTGACGTGATCGACCTCGTTCTCGACTCCGATGCCAACAGCTATTCTCTCACGGTTCGCGATACCGGACCCGGGATCGACCCCAGGGTCGGTGACCGCGTCTTCGAAGCTTATCGGACCCAGTCTTTGAAAAGGCCGCAGAGCGGCGCCGGGCTCGGCCTGGCCATATCGCGCGAGCTGGCCCGGCTCCTGGGTGGAGAACTCACCCATGTGATTGAGAAGCGGCCGGGAGCCTGCTTCCAGTTGCGGTTGCCTGCCCAGCCGCTCAGTCAAAACCGCAGCGCATCCTGAAGCTGAAGGCCCACGGCGGTGTGACAATCCGTGTACAAGAGCCGACAAGGCGGGGCAGGATGCCCCTGCCCCCGTCGGCCGCACCTGCCGATCACGAACTCTAAGCTTATGTAATGCAATAGGTTATGGCGCCAGTTCTTAGCGGCACGATTCGTTCCATAGAGAGTCGAGTCCGACGCACGGGATGCGTCCCGCGGGAACTTGAGAGGTAAATGACAAGAAGTCGATCTTGATTACACGAGCGATTTTCGTCCTGACCAGCGAGGAAGCCGGGGAGCAGTTCCTGAAGATCCTGCCCGACTTGCGTGCGCTTGGCCTGGCCGAAGCAACAATCCTGCACCTGATCTCGGCGGCGCCGGGGCCGGCGGAGCCGATGCCGGAGCTGGCGAATTGGGTCAGGCACTTCGAAGCGACCATCCCCAGCGTCGAGCTGGCTCTCAAGCGAGGAGATCCGGTCAAGTGGATCTACGAGCTGGCGCGAGTTCGCGACGTCGACATCGTGGTGATCTCAGGGATCCCAAACGGGACAGATTGGGATTTCGAGCGCGTATCTTCTCCCCTCCGCAACCTGCGGGTGCCGATCCTCTTCTTGCCTGACGAGGCCATCGAGGCAGCGATCGGCGAGCGGGTACTCGTTGCGATCAAATCGCCCGACACGGTCGTGCCGGCGCTGGCGGGCTTGCAGGACTGGTTCCAAGCTGATCGCCTCAAAGCGATTCGTGTCGCGCCAGCATCTGGCGCTAGCGAGTGCCGCGACTGCGCCGGCATCGCGCTGGAAACCGTGCCGCCGATCGGTGATGTGGCGACCACACTGCTAACCGAGGCAGAGCAGCGCGCGGCCACGCTGCTTGCGATCCTGGCCGAAAACGAGGCCTCAGGTGGCAATCGGCAGGGTATTCCCGTCGTCAAACCGCTGATCGAAACGACGGGCCTGCCGATTCTGATCTGGCCTGCGGACTGACCGGCCACGCCCAACCCAGCCAGAGAAAGCCTCCAGCCTGTTCACTCTTGTGAACTGGCTCCGTGTGAGTCCGCAGCGCTGGTTTGCGGGCCATTCGTCCCGGGAAAGAAGACATCTTCAATCCTTCGGTCGAAGAGTCGGGCAATCTTGAAGGCGAGGGACAATCCAGGATCGTACTTGCCCCTTTCGATCGCATTGACCGTCTGCCGCGACACGTCCAGCTCCTCGGCCAACCGCGCCTGGGTCCAGTCTCGCTCGGCTCGAAGAACCTTTAGCCGGTTCTTCACTGATATCGCCTCCGGCTGAGCAAGACCCCAATCACATAGAAGACGACCATCGTGAGGAGGGGAACGCTGGGCCAGTCTCCTATCGGAGCCCCCAATCGCTCGATGAGCTGAACGGCCGGCCAGACGACGAACCCGGCGCATACCGCCAAGGCCAGCGCTTGTAGCTGAATGGCACGCTGGAGCTCGTCGGCGTCGCGCAGGTAACGGCCGTAGGCAACGACCGCGAACACCGCGACGAGAGAAGGAACCACTGCGACCACCCAACCCATCGGTCCAGTGGAAAGGAGGTCGACCTCGATCAGCCAGCTGCTGGCGACGAAGCACACAGCCCAAGCGAAGAGGATCCAGAGATATCGCCACAAGTTTCGCCGGTCACGCGCGGTCATGTCTGCGCAATATCGTACCCAGAAAGAATCGGTGGTGGCCTGGTTCATGTCATACACCTTTGTCTATATGTAAACCCTTCTTTACACCGAGAGCAAGGTAGAATGTTGCCGACATATTGTCAAGGGAACTTTACTACCAGGTAGGCCGGACGCTAACGCCTGCCACAGCGCGGGGCCGCGCTCGGAATCACGGTTAACGGAAGAGAGCCTCGCGCTTCGCGAGGCTCTCGCTGCGGGCTAGGCTGGCTTCCGCAATCAGAACACCTGCACGCCGCGGGCCCCAAACCTCTCCATCCCCAGATGCTCGACGATCGGAATGCCATACGCTGCAAGGATCAAAACAACCGCGATGATGACCCACAACCACATCTTATCCAAGATGCGCGCCTTGTCCCCGGGTTCCTCCAGGGGTTGGGCGAACTCGATCACACCCTGGGGGGCTCGCCGACCCGCCAGGGCGGTGCCGAACATCACCGCAATGAAGCAAAGCGAGCTTGCATAAAGGAAGAGGCCGCCAACCGCCGATATACCGGTTCCGGCCACCCACTGATCGGCGATCGGACTTCCGCCGTAATCGAACTGGTAGACGCGCCGCGGCATCCCGGCCAACCCGGTTAGGTGGTTGGCGATCGAGAAGAGCAGCATGCCACCGAACCAGAGATAGGGTTGAATGCGTGCGAGTAGTGTGAGCTCCAACTCACGCCCCAGCAGTTTGGGGAGCAGCCAGTAAGCCGCCCCCATGAAGGTTAGGGCCGTCGCCGTGCCCACTGTCAGGTGAAAGTGACCCTGGATCCAAGCGGTGTTGTGCACCATGGCGTTCATGCCGTAGGAAGCGTTGATCGCACCGCCAAACCCGCCGATCGCGAAGATGAGCATCGCGAGGGCGACGCTCGAGAAAGCGGGATTGCCCCACGGCAGCTCCTCCAGCCAGTCCAGGTATCCCTTGGCTCCTTTCAACCGGCCGGCCACCTCGAACGAAGCGATGACGGTGAACGCCGTCAGGAAGCTTGGAAACATGATCCATTGCGTATTGAAGGTGTGGAACAGCTTCCAGCCCGCCTTCACGCCGGGATCGAGGAACTGATGGTGAAATCCGACCGGCGTGGACAGCACGATAAACATCACGAACACCAGGCGCGCCAGCGGGTCGCTGAACAGTTTTCCGCCGGCCACGCGGGGTGTCACCGTGTACCAGATCACGTAGGCGGGCAGTAGCCAGAAGTAGACCAATGGGTGCCCGAACCACCAGAAGAGAATTCGGGCCAGCACTGGATCGATGCGCTCGGTGATCCCGAGCGACCACGGGATCAACATCAAGACCACCTCCGCCGCCACCCCGATAGTCGCCAAGATCCAGATGATTATCGTTGCCAGCATCCCGTGCATGGGCAGGGGCGTGCGCGCCTGGGGGTTCTCACGCCTCCACAGCCAGTAGGTGCGAATCATCACCCAGCACCAACCCCAGGAACCGATGACCAATAGGGCGGCACCGATATAGAACGCCGGATGCGCTTTGAGCGGCGGATAGAAGGTGTAGAGCACAGTCGCCTTGCCCAACAGAATCGTGACGCCGGCCATGGCCGTGCCCAGCAAGGCGACGTAGAAGGATGCCCAGGCGAAGCTCTTTTGGGCGATGGGACGGCCCAAAGTCCGCTCGGCCACTACGTAGCCCAGCGCCATGATGAAGAACGTCGTAAACACCAGGGCCATCAATACGCCGTGTGCCGTCACGGACATGTAGTACATCGCGGCCGTCCGGAACGGCAGCTCCAGGTCGGCTCTCGAGAGGGCCTGCATCATCGCCATTGCGGCAGCGATGGCAAACGCCGCGATCGCGACCCAGAAGTTCGCCAGCACCAGCCGCGTGGACCGGATCATCTCGCACCTCCCAATCCGGCTCCAGCGCCGGAGGCAGCCGGCGATTCCTCGACGATCAGCTTGGCGGCCATGATGTGATGGCCAAGTCCACAATACTCGTTACAGACAATCAGGTATTCACCCGCTCGGCTGAATTGCGTGGTGAATTGACTCACATAGCCGGGCACGACCATGGTGTTTCCGTTGGTCTGCACGATTTGGAAACCATGGATGACGTCCGGACTCGTGAGCCGGAATGTCACGGGCCGGTTTCTCGGTACCCGAATCTCGCTGGGCGTGAACCCGAACATGAAAGCCTGTATGACCACCCTCACGCTTCCGTCCGCGTTCATCGTCACGCCCGGGCGGCTAAACTCGGGGTCCGTCCTGACGCTGTCGGGGTTGATCATCTCCACGTGGCTGGGAGGCTGAATGGCTTTGCCAAACGTCGTGAAGCCGATGGAAGCCAGGAAGATCACAATGATCCCTCCGGCGGCCCACATCCATATCTTCTCGTAGAAGTCGACGTTCATGGCCGCCTCACGGAGTCAGAGCGCCGCGCGGCACGAACACGGCGAAGTAGAGGATCAGCCAGCCCAGAGCGAACAGCAGCCCATAAATCCCGACTACGGCGAGCGTGCCTTTGGGATGGCCACCGATATCGAGCGGTTGCTCTGACGGCGTTTCGATGTGCTCGTCGGTCACACGTCCCTCCCGGTGTGTTGGCGTTTCTTAACCGAGTTGATCAGCGATTGTAGGTATTGTGGAAAGCCGTCGGCATCATAAGTCTAACGCCCGCTTTGTCAATAACCGGAATTGTGGCAAGAGGGTCGGTAAACGATGAAGAAATGGAGCCGACGCCCGACCCGCTCCACTAGTGGGTCTTGGGGCGCCATCGACGCTTCGGAACGGTCCCACAGCCGGGCTCTAGCCGACCGTTCCCGGGCCGTCTGTCCCACCCCAACCCCGACGTATAAATTCTCCCTCCAGACCGGACCGCGTAACCATCCGCGGCCGCCCCTGAGCCAGCCGTTCAGCCGGGTCGGGGTTGGCTGGATCACGGTTTATGCACCAAAACGGTCGCCAACGAGGAGAATGGAACCGATGCGCAAGGCTGTCGAAGGACTCTGGCCCGAACTCAAATGGATTCAGAGCCCAGACCTGCGGGAGCAAGTGACCAAGACCTGGATTCAGGCGTTCGAGCTCAGCCCCCTCGAGCCCGCCGACCTGAATACGATCCCCTTCACGCTGCTGGTACCGAACTGCCCCGCGACATTCATGGAGCACAAGCGCTGTGTGGTGCACATCGCCCGACGCGCGGCCGAGTCGATGCAGGAGTTCCTCGGGAAGGCGCTGAAGATCGATCTGGACACGGTGATCGCGGGCGCCATACTGGCCGACGTGGGCAAGCTGCTGGAATACGAGCGGGTCGAGGGCCAGGCACGGCAGAGCGACCGGGGCAAAGCGCTTCGCCACCCGTTCACGGGTGTCGCACTGGCGATGTCGTGCGGGGTTCCCGACGAAGTCTGCCACATTATCGCGGCGCACGCTGCGGAGGGCGACTTAGTGAAAAGAAGCACCGAGGCTTACATCGTGCACCACGCCGACTTCATGAGCTACCTGCCGTTCAAGAACCTGTAGGGCTGACGCTCGGAACGGTACGAGAGGAGACTTAAATGCCTGAGACGATAACTGCGGCCATGTCACGCTGGGCAGCGGAACTGGAATACGAGCAGATCGACGAAAAGGCGGTCCACGAGGCGCGGCGCTACCTGCTCGACTCGTTGGGCTGCGCCTTCGGCGGCTACCGTCAAGAAGACACCCTGCATGCCCTCGAGGTGTTGGAGGAGATCGGCGGAACCGGGCCGGCAACGATTCTAGGCAGCGGTAAGAAGACAGACGTGGTTTCGGCAGCGCTGGCCAATGCCCTGATGGTGCGGGTGATGGACTACAACGACATCTACTGGCAGCAAGATCCCTCCCATCCGTCGGACATCATCCCGGCCGCCATCGCCTGCGCCGAGCGACAGGGCTTGAACGGTGAAGAGCTAATCGTCGGCATCGTGCTGGGACACGAGTTTGAGATGCGCCTCTGCGAGGCGGCCTTCCCGGGCATCCGCGAGCGCGGCTGGCACCACGCCACGTTGACCGCCTTCGTTTCGCCGATCGTCGCCGGTCGGATGCTGAAACTGCCGTGGGAGAAGATCCAGCATGCTATCGGCATATCCGCCTCGCACCACGCGACGCTCGGCGCCGTGACGGCCGGCAAGCTGACGATGATGAAGAATACGGTCGATCCGATGGCGACCCAGGCCGGGGTGATGGCGGCGCTATTGGCTGAGAGGGGATACAGCGGACCGGAACACGTCATCGACGGCAAAGAGGGCCTGGTTCACTGCCTCGGTCCTGACTGGAAGCTGGAGATCCTGACGGAGGGGCTGGGAGAATCCTGGCGGATCGAGCGCTGTGGCATGAAGGCGTTCCCGACCGAGGCGCTGACGCATGCCCCGATCTCCGCCGTCCTTCAATTGGTGACCGAGAACGACCTGAAGCCAGAGCAGGTCGAGACGGTGAAGATCCGCTCGCTGGCTCGGGCGGCCGATATTCTCGCCGACCCCAGCAAATACGACCCCCGCAGCAAAGAGACGGCCGATCATAGCCTGCCCTACGTGATCGCCGCGGCGCTGGCCGACCGACAAGTGACACCGGCGCAATTCGAGATGGACAAGATCATGGATCCGAGAATCAGGGCGCAGCTCCGCAAGGTGGAAGTCACTGCGGATCCCGACATCGAGGCGGTCTTCCCCGAGCTGCAGCGCGTCATCGTCGCCATACACACCACCGACGGTCGCGAATTGACCGCCCAGCTCGATTACCCGAAGGGCGATCCGCGCAACCCGCTGACCGATGCAGAGATCGAGGAGAAGTTCGATGCGCTGGCCGCGCCGGTCCTCTCGGCCGGGGCGCGCAAGCGTCTCAAGTCCGCGGTGTGGAGCCTGGAGAAGCTCGATTCTGTAGCACAGCTAATGGACCTCTGCCGGGCCGACGTGTAGCCGGGCCAGGAGTTGATCTATGGGTCAGACTGTTGTTGAGAAGATCGCCCAAAGCCACATGACCGAGGGCCCCAACCGCGCGCTGCGCACCGGTGACGTAGTCTCGTTACGGCCGCGCCACGTCATGACCCACGACAACACCGCGCCCGTGATACAGAAGTTCAGGGCGATCAGAGCGAAGCGCATCCATGACTCGCGGCAACCCGTTTTCGCGTTGGATCATGACATCCAGAACAAGTCAGAATCCAATCTTTCCAAATACGAAGAGATCCAGTCCTTCGCCAAAGAGTATGGAGTGGACTTCTACCCGGCTGGAACTGGCATCAGTCACCAGATCATGGTCGCCCACGGCTATGTCGTGCCCGGGTCGCTGGTGGTGGGCTCCGATTCGCACTCCAACATGTACGGAGCGCTCGGTGCACTCGGAACACCGGTGGTGCGGACGGATGCCGCGGCCATCTGGGCCACCGGTGAGTTCTGGTGGCAGATCCCGCGAACGGTCCAGGTGACTCTCTCCGGCAAGCTGAGCGATGGCGCGACCGGGAAAGACGTCATCGTCACCCTGTGCGGGCTTTACAATCAGGGCGAAGTGCTGAACGCAGCGGTGGAATTCGTCGGACCGGGCGTTGCCGGCCTGAGCATGGACGAGCGCTTTGCGATCTCCAACATGACGACGGAATGGGGCGCATTGGTTGGCTGGTTCCCCGTCGACCCGGTGACGCTCGCGTATCTGGCAAAGCGGAAGAAGCTTCTGGCATCGCGCGGGATCGAGCGCTTCAGCGACGCGGACCTGGAGCGCTGGGCGTCCGAACCGCCGCAGCCCGCGGCGGATGCCATCTATGCGGCCCGGATCGAGCTCGACCTCGGCGATGTGAGCCCTCACGTGTCAGGGCCCGACACGGTCCAGGTGATGCGCTCGCTGGCCGATATCGAGAAAGACAAGATCGCCATCCAGAAGGCCTATCTCGTCTCGTGCGTCAACAGCCGGCTGGAGGATCTGGAGGCCGCGGCGCGGGTGATTCGTGGGAAGAAAGTCGCGGCCGGCGTTGAGCTTTACGTGGCCGCAGCCAGCGCCGAGGTGGAGCAGGACGCCACGGCCAGCGGCGCCTGGGGAGCACTGCTGGAAGCGGGCGCTCACCCGCTGCCACCCGGTTGCGGTCCCTGCATCGGGCTGGGTGTCGGATTGTTGGAGCCGGGCGAGGTGGGGATCTCGGCGACGAACCGGAACTTCAAGGGTCGGATGGGCTCGCGGGAAGCTCAGGCCTACCTGGCCAGCCCCGAAGTCGTCGTCGCCTCGGCGGTCGCCGGCCACATCACCGGCCCCCGGCCATCGAACGGCCGGCGGCCAGACTACCGTTTCCTACCAGCCGCCCCGCGCGCCGTCGAGGCCGAGACCGTGACGATACGGTCTGGTTTTCCTGAGAAGATCGTCGGGCGATTTTTGCTCTGCCCGCAAGACAACCTGAATACCGACGGCATCTACGGCAAAGACTATACTTATCGGGACGGGATGACCGCGGCACAGATGGCAGCCGTCGTCATGGAGAACTACGACCCGGACTTTCGCGCAAAGATGCAGCCCGGTGATGTACTGGTCGGTGGCTACAACTTCGGTACAGGCTCGAGCCGCGAGCAGGCGGCCACAGCTCTACAGGCTGCGGGCATTCCCCTGGTCATCGCCGGAAGCTTCTCACAAACGTACCTGAGAAACGCCTTCAACAACGGCTTCCTCTGCATCGAGTGTCCCGAGCTGGTGGATCGCTTGAAGGCGGATGAAGCGGCGGCCATTGCGGCGAAGGTTCTGACGATCATTCCGGGAGATGCAATCGAGATCGATTTCGTGAACAGCACCGCATCGTTACGCGCCGAGACCTTTCACTTCCCCCCGCTGGGCTCGGTGCCGCAGTCCCTAGTAGTCGCGGGCGGAATCGAAAATCTGGTGAAAAAGAAGCTGAAGAGCGACTAACCCGATACTTCAGGCAGAGGCAAACAAGCGCTCGGCCGAAAAGTATTCGACGACAAGTGGAAGAAGAAACAATGGCGAAATACACGGTGGTGAAGATGCCCGGGGACGGGATCGGCAAGACGGTACTGCCTGAAGCCCTTCGTGTGCTGGATGCTGTCGGCTTCGATGCCGAGTACGTTCACGCCGACATCGGCTGGGACTGCTGGATAGAAGACGGTAACCCTCTACCGTCGGCGACCCTCGATCTGCTGAAAGAGCACAAGCTGGGGCTGTTCGGCGCGATCACTTCCAAGCCGAAGGCCGAGGCGGCTGCGGAGCTCAATCCGAAACTGCGCGACAAAGGCTTCGTCTACTTCAGCCCGATCGTCGGCCTGCGCCAGGCGTTCAACCTCGATGTCTGCATCCGGCCCTGTCGCTCGTTCACGGGCAACCCGCTCAACTTCATCCGCCAGAAAGCCGGCGGCGGCCACGAAGAGCCAAAGGTCGACGCGGTGATCTTCCGCCAGAATACCGAGGGTCTCTACTGCGGGATCGAATGGACGAACCCGCCGCAGCAGGTTCGTGACGCGCTGGCCAGTCACGCGAAGTTCAAGTCATTCGAGCGCGTGCCCAGCGAAGACATCGCCATATCGGTCCGCCTGTTTACCCGGAACGCCTGTCGGCGAATCGTCGAGGCCGCATTCCGCTACGCGAAACAGCACGGCTACCCATCGGTGACGGTCTGCGAGAAGCCCAATGTATTGCGAGAGACGTCCGGCATGATGGAGGAGGTGGCCAGGCAAGTTCAGGGCGACTTCCCGGGCATCCAGCTGTGGTCCACCAATATCGACGCGCAGATGATGTGGCTGACCAAGAACCCCGAAGACTATTCGGTGATCGTGGCCGGCAACATGTTCGGCGACATCGTCTCGGATGCCTTTGCCGGTTTGGTCGGCGGCCTCGGGTTCGCCTGCTCCGCAAATATAGGCGACGAGGTGGCGGTCTTCGAGCCGACCCACGGGTCGGCTCCGAAGTACGAGAAGCTCGATCCGCCGATAGTGAACCCGATCGCGATGATTCTCAGCGCAGCCATGATGCTCGACCACATCGGCGAGAGCGAAAAGGCGGAGGCGATTCGCGAGGCGATCGGCAAGGTGGTCCAAGAGGGTAAGATCCGCTCCTACGATATGCTGCGCCTGGCCGGCGGCGCTGGAGTGGTCGCGAAGGGTGCGGCAACGACCCCGCAAATCACCGACGCGATCATCGCGCGGCTGGATTGATCGCGGGTTCGGTAAGGAGAGGACCCGTCGATGAGCCCAAGCCCGAAGCAGGCCGATCCGAGCCGCGGTGAGGCTGGCCCAAGCGGAGATGACGTCCGCTCCGACCTTCACGTCGCCGTGGAGCTGACAGGCTCGGGGGGATTGGAATTCGACATCACGTCGAAGGTGGCCAGCCTCTACGGTGAATCACTGCGTGGTCTGGCGCATAGCGTCCTGGCAGCGCTGGGCGTTTCGCACGCCAGAGTCACCATAGACGACAAGGGAGCTCTCCCCTTCACCATCGCGGCGCGGGTTGAGGCGGCGGCGTTGCGAGCGGGTGTCAGAAGCAAAGGTGACGCACGACCGGAACGCAGCGTGACCCGTGACGCTCCAAGCGCGCGCCGGCGGCTTCGACGTTCGCGTCTCTATCTGCCCGGCAGCCAACCCAAGTTGTTCATCAACGCCGGAATACACCAGCCGGACGGAGTGATTCTCGATCTCGAGGACTCGGTCCATCCCAACGACAAGGACTCGGCGCGCCTCTTGGTCCGAAACGCCCTGCGTGCTCTGGATTTCAGCGGTACGGAGCGGATGGTAAGGATCAACCAGCTGCCCCTGGGGCTCGAGGACTTGAAGGCGGTGGTGCCCGAGGGCCCCGATCTGATCCTGATCCCCAAGGTCGAGCGGGCCGATCAGGTGCGGGAGGTGGACGAGCGGATTCGTGGCGTCCGCGCGAAAGATGGAGACGGACACTCTATCTGGTTGATGCCAATCATCGAGTCGGCGCTGGGCGTGGAGAATGCTTTCGCGATCGCCAGCGCCGCCGAAACCGTCGTGGCGCTGACCATCGGACTGGAGGATTACACGGCTGACCTCGGAGTCGTCAAGACCTCGGAGGGGAACGAGTCGCTTTATGCGCGGACGCGACTGGTCAACGCCGCGCGCGCCGCCGGCATCCAGGCGATCGACTCCGTTTATGGCGACGTCGCGGATGTCGAAGGGCTGCTGGAGTGGGCGCGTCGCTCACGGGCGCTGGGCTTCGAGGGGATGGGCTGCATCCACCCTCGGCAGATTCAGCCGATCCATGACGCCTTCGCCCCGACAGCCCAAGAGATCGAAAAGGCTCTTAAGATCGTCGCAGCCTTCAATGAGGCCGAGGCAAAGGGTCTCGGCGTGGTCAGCCTCGGGTCGAAGATGATCGACCGGCCCGTCGTGCTCCGTGCCCAGCACCTGGTAGAAGTGGCGCGACGCAGCGGGCTGTTGCCCAACGCGGATGGCACGGGCGGCGCTGATGCGACGTAGCGGAGTACAATCGATGAGCGATCGAGTCGAGCTTGTGGTGAACCGGGTGGAGCGACGCGTCCCCAAGCTGGTGAACGGCCGGGAACAGGTTCCCTTTCAAGGCGTCGGCGTCTATCAGCCCACTGGCCAAAAGCACGGGCCGCCGATTCGCTCCTGCAGCGATTTCCCGGCGAACGGCGACAAGCGAGTTCCCGACCTGAAGACTGCTCTGCGCGAGTGCGGTCTGCGGGACGGAATGACCATCTCGACCCATCACCATCTGCGGAACGGGGACGCCGTGGCCATGCAGGCGCTCAACGCCGCGGCCGAGCTTGGAGCGAAGGACCTCCTGTGGTTTCCCAGCGCCTCCTTCCCCTGCCACGAGCCGGTGATCGACCTGATGGAGCGGGGCGTCGTGCATCACATCGAGGGCAGCATGAACGGCCCATTGGGCGAATACTGTTCGCGCGGCAAGATGCGAGGGATGGGCGTGTTGCGGTCGCACGGCGGCCGCTGGCAAGCGATCCAAGACGGCGAAGTACACATCGATATCGCGGTGATCGCCGCGCCAACGGCGGACCCGTTTGGCAACGCCGATGGAGCTCACGGTCCCTCGGCCTGTGGCTCGCTGGGATTCGCGCTGGCCGATTCCATCTACGCGGACCAAGTGATCGTTGTCACCGACAACCTCGTGCCGTTCCCGTGCATCCCCTGGCAGATACAGGGGAACAACGTCGACTACGTGGTGGAAGTGGACTCGATCGGTGACCCGGCAAAGATCGTCTCCGGCACTACACAGATCACCAAAAGCCCGGACCGCTTGCTAATCGCCGAATACGTCGCACGCTTCCTACGTGACACCGGCATCATGCGCAACGGCTTCTCGTTTCAAGCGGGCGCCGGAGGGATCGCACTGGCTTTTGTCGATTTTCTCAAGCAGCAGATGCGGGAAGCCGGGGTAAAAGCCCGCTTCGTTCGAGGGGGCTCGACGCAATATTTGGTGGACCTGCTGAAAGAGGGCCTGATTGACTACATCCTGGATGGCCAGACCTTCGATCTTGCCGGTGTCGCATCAATCGCAACCGATCCACGTCACGTCGGCACCTCGCCGTTCACTTCCTACAACTACCATGGCAAAGGCAACTTCGCCTCGCTCGTCGACGCCGTCGTGCTCGGCGCCACCGAGGTTGACGTCAACTTCAACGCCAACGTGAACACCCATTCCGACGGTGTCCTGCTGCATGGCATCGGCGGTTGGCAGAACTGCCTGTTCGCGGGCTGCACGATCCTGGCGCTGCCGGCCTTCCGCGATCGGATCCCGGTGCTGGTCGACTCCGTCACCACACTGACCGGACCCGGCGAGCTGATAGACGTCATCGTGACCGAGCGCGGCATCGCTGTGAATCCGCGTCGCACCGACTTATTGGACCGGCTGAAGGGTTCCGACTTGCCGATTCGACCGGTCGCAGAAATCAAGCATGAAGTCGAACGGCTCATGGGAGGGCCGCCCGCCAAACCGCACCTGACTGACAAGCCGGTGGCGGTGATCAAGTGGGTGGACGGCACAGTGCTCGACACCGTCTGGCAACTGCAGGGCTGAGCTGACAGCGGCCGTGGCCCACGCCGATTCGTGACCGTGGATCTCGAGCGGCTGGCCGCGATCGTGGGTTCCGCTCGGGCGGAGGGGCGGCACGTCCTATTGGAGCCTGAGGGGCTGGAGTTGTTGGCGTCTGTCGGCATCGCCATACCGGTCCATCACTTCATCCGGGATTCTGCTGAGGTTTCAAGCCTCGACACCACAGCCATCCCAGGAGACAACGTCGTCGTCAAGCTCGTCGCGCCGGATGTACCTCACAAAAGCGACATGGGCGGCGTTGTGTTTATCCCCAAGGATCGGGAATCGATCGGCGCAGCCATCCAGAGAATGGCCGCGACATTCAGCGAACAGGACGTGCGCGGATTCCTGGTCGTCGAGCAGATCGACTACGACAAGAGCTTGGGTGGCGAGCTGCTGTTCGGCATCCGCTGGACGGACGAGTATGGACCCATCGTCGTATTCGGCGCGGGCGGAGTCCAAACCGAGCTACTGGCCGAAAGCCTCAAGCCGGGACTCGACCTGGCCGTCGCTTCGTCGGACATGCTGACCGAGGAAGTCGCGGCGCGACTGCTGCAGAATGTTGCGGTGACGCGCCTGCTGTGCGATGGGCTCCGCGGCCAACCGCGGCGCCTCGAACGCCGGGCGTTGATAGAGCTGTTCATCAAGTTTGGCGCCTTGGCCCGGCAGACGCTTCCGGGCCAACTCAGCGAACTCGAGGTCAACCCGTTCGCGGTCGTCGAGGGGCGTTTGACGGCGCTCGACGTCTGGGCCCGCTGCGACCCGCGCCCCGCATCGCACCAGCTCGACCGACCGACCCACAAGCTCAGAAATCTCCTCGTGCCTGGTTCGCTTGGCATCATCGGGGTATCGGAGCGGATGAATCCCGGACGCGTCATCCTCGAAAACTCGATCCTGGCGGGATTCCCGGCGCAGCGTATCTATGTGGTCAAAGCGGACACGGAGTCGATCGCTGGCTGCACCTGCGTGCCCGATGTGAGTTCTCTGCCGGAGCGGGTCGATCTGCTGGTCATGGCCGTATCCGCCGCCCAGATCCCAGAGTTGCTCGAGCAAGTTATCGAGGGGAGAAAGGCGGAGAGCGTCATAGTGATTCCTGGCGGCCTCGAGGAACGCGAAGGTAGTGAGAGCATCGTCGCCCGCATCCGCTCCGCCGTCGAGCGCGCCCGGAGCAGCGATTGGGGTGGCCCGGTGATCAACGGCGGCAATTGCCTGGGCATTCGCTCGGAGCCGGGCCGCTACGACACGATGTTCATCCCACAATACAAGCTTCCGGCAGCGGAGGGTTCGGCCTACCCGATCGCGCTGATCGCTCAGAGCGGAGCATTCGCCGTTGCCAAATCCAGCAAGCTGGGTCTCCGGTCTCGCTACATCATCTCTCTGGGCAATCAGTCCGACCTCACGATCGGTGACTATATCGAGTTCCTTCGCTCCGATCCGGTCCTCGAAATCTTCGCGGTATACGCAGAAGGCTTCCGACATCTGGACGGTCTGAAGTTCTTGAAGGCGGCTAAAGGGATAGCCGCCGCCGGTAAGACGGTGATTCTCTATCGGTCCGGGCGGACGCCGGAGGGTGCAGCGGCGTCGGCCAGTCATACGGCTTCGCTAGCCAGCGACTATACCATCACACGCGAGCTGGCGCGGAACGCCGGGGTCATCGTCTGTGAGACGACGGCGGAGTTTGAGGATCTGCTGCGGCTAAGCGCGTTCTTGGGTGCCGAGGGCCGCCTGGGAGCTCGAGTTGGCGCCGTCTCCAACGCCGGTTTCGAGTGCGTCACGATGGCCGATCACCTGGGTCCGCTCGGGTTGGCCGAGTTCGCGCCTCAGACGCGAAGCGGGCTTCAGTCGCTGCTCGAGCGCTGCAAGCTGGATGGGGTAGTCGATGTGTGCAATCCACTGGACGTGACTCCGATAATGAACGACGCCGGTTTCGAGGAAGCGGTGAGGTTGGTGCTGACAGATGAGAACGTCGACATTGGCCTCGTCGGTTGCGTTCCGCTGACGCCGGCCTTGCAAACGCTGCCGCCTGGCGACACACACTTCGAGGATGTCTTCGGCGAGGGTTCGATCGCGATGCGCCTGGTCCGCTTGAAGCGCGAGATA
>JBFJOD010000081.1:0-15632 GCA_041617795.1 Gemmatimonadota bacterium
AAGAGCCGAAGACGACCCGTCCCAAGCCGGCGGCCTGCGCGCCGGCCAGCAGCCCCCAGGCCGTCGCCTCGGTTCCGGTGACGGTGCGATAGACGCCGGGCTTCACGTCGGCGGGTGCGATGGTGTAACCGACGATGTCGCTGGGCATCTCCGCCGTTTCGCCGAAGGCGTGACCGGCATTCAAGGCCGCGATATTGGCTCCCATGACCTCTGGCTGCTTGGCAAACTTTTTCTTCAGCCAATCGGTCGTGGCGCTGCGCTCGCGGCCGTACATCCACAGCATCAGGCCCAGTGCCCAGAGGTTGCGGGAGCGGCGAGCCTCTTTTGCTGACAGGCCGAATTCCTTCACCGCTTCTTCGGTCAGACGCGTGATGTCGAGCTTCACGAGCTGGAACCGTGCCAGCGTGTCATCCTCCAGCGGGCTCGTCTCGTACTCGGCCTTTCGCAGGTTGCGATCCGTGAATGCGCTCTCATCGACGATGACCATCCCGCCGATCCGCAGATCTCCCATGTTCACTTTCAGCGCGGCCGGGTTGAACGCGACAAGGACGTCGAGTTCATCGCCGGCTGTCTTGATGTCGATAGATCCGAAGTGGACCTGGAAGGCGGAGACGCCATAAGTGGTGCCGGCTGGCGCCCGGATCTCGGCGGGATAGTCGGGCAGCGTCGCGACGTCGCTTCCCGCTAACGCGGTCTCGATGGCGAACTGCGACCCGGTCAATTGCATCCCGTCGCCAGAATCGCCGGCGAAGCGGATGACCGTAGCGTCCCTGATCTCGCGATGCCGGTGGCCGGGCTTGGGCGCGGTGGTCGTACCGCCCGCGCCGTCAGAAGCGCTGGAGCCCATAGTAGTTCCGACCTCTATTTCAATCCGGATTGATAATTGTTCGCCACATCTTCAATTCTATCCGGTTTGTCTGTCCCCGCCACCCACCGGCCAGCTTCGCCGCCGGCGGCGCCAGCACCGCCGGGACGGGCGCGCTGCCAGGCTCAGCCGCGCGGCAGGGCCGCCGTCAGTTCGAAGAAGCGGGTGATCTCCGTTTCATTATTATAAACGTTCGGCGAGATGCGGACGGTATTCAGCCCCTGTGTCCGGAAGGGACGAAAGACAAATCCATGCTCGCCGTACATATAATCGAACACCTTTTGGCTGTCGGCGTTCCGAATTTCCAGAGCGAAGAGCGCAGCGGATCGCGACCACGACGTCGGTGAACGCCAGATGACGTGGCGCGACGCGTCCGCTTGAGCACGGAAACGCTCCCATAGCGATCGGTAGCGTGCTTGCTTGGCGGCGGCGCCAAGCTGCAGTTGGAAGTCGATGGCATCGCCCAGCGTCAGGAGAGCCGGGAGATTTCGCGTACCGTAATCTTCGAAGACGCGCGCAGTCCCTTTCCAGCGCTCCTGGCCCCAGGTGACCCATAGAGGTCGGAGCGAATCCTGCAGATCACGGCGCACGTACATCAGGCCGAGGCCTTTGGGAGCCTGCAGCCACTTGTGGGGACTGGCGCAATAGATGTCGACACCCAAGTCGCCGAGGTTCACATCGAGCATGCCGGCCGACTGCGCTCCATCTACGGCCACGATCTCCACGCCCTTGCTCTTGGCGAGGGCGCTAAGCTCCCGCACCGGATAGCGCAGGCCCACGATGTTATCCACGTGCGGGATTACCAGCACACGGGTCTTCGGGGTGATATGTCGATCGTAGGTTTCGAGAATCGTCTGCTCCCCGAGTCCCGGCACATCCAGGATGGGGAAGTCGAAGCGCTTGACGCTGAATCCGCGGACCGCAGAGTGATGGTTCCAGCAGACACTGGCGCCCGGATGGTTGAGCGAACTGAACAGAACCTCGTCGCCGGGTCCCAAGGGAAGCCCATTGGCCAGGGTGTTGAAACCTTCCGTCGTATTGTGAGTGAAGGCGATCTCCAACGGCTGGCAGCCAAGAAGGTCAGCCGCCTTCTCGCGCACCTGTTCGCGTGGTTCTTCCCAAGCGCCGCCCCACATGTAAAGCCATGGATTGGTTTCGCAGGTTTCGAGGTAGGCGATGTGCGCTTGGTGCACCGCGCGCGGAATCGTGCCGATCGACCCGTGGTTGAAGTACGTGACGGCGGGGGACAGCAGGTAGCGATCGCGTAGCGACGCCGACGAGGCGCCGTCCGCGTTCAGAAGAGGAACGTCGTTGACCTCGGCCGAGAAGGCGCGATCGGCGGCCAGCAAGCGCTCAAAGCCGACAACGCCTGCCAGTGAGGCCAGTTGTTTCAGGAAAACTCGACGATGCGTCATGTTCGCAGAGGAAGGTAAGCGTCGGGCACGCTGTCATCAAACCTGGCCACAACCAAGTACCTGAGGGTAGGTTAATTGCGAACTCTTGGCAGCGAACTTGTCGTTGCCGGTAAGGCTCCCGCAGCGAGGTCTTGGTTCAAAGATGAAGGACTCAAAGGCGTTGCGTGAGTGGTTCAGCTGGTTGATTGGCGGCGCGTTGGTCGTCGGCTCGATCGGCAGCTGCGTCGTTGGCTGTGGCACGAATGAACTAGGGCAACTGCGCTCGCAGCTGGAGGCGCGAATCCAAGAGACCGATGCCGAAGTCGTCGGCATCTATTTCAAAGACTTGGTCAGCGGCGATTCGCTGCTGCTCGATGCCGATCGCCGCATGCACGCGGCCAGCATGATGAAAGTGCCCGTGATGGTCCAGCTTTTCAGGGATGCTGAGGCCGGGCGACTGAGCTTTGCCGACAGCCTCAGATTGACCAAGACTTTCAGCTCCATCGTCGACGGATCGGCCTACGAGCTGGGGGTGCCCGACGACAGCGACACGACGCTCTATGCGCGCTTGGGAGAGAAAGAGACGATTCAAAGGCTGACCGAGCTGATGATCACCGTTTCCAGCAACTTGGCGACGAACATGCTGATCGAAGTAGTTGACGCCAAGCGCGCGCAGGCGACCATGCGGGAACTGGGGGCCGATTCCATCGCGGTGTTGCGTGGAGTCGAGGATATCAAAGCGTACCGCGCCGGCCTCAACAACACGACCACGGCGCGCGACCTGGGCGTGATCTTCGGCGCGATCGCCGATCAGCGCGCGGCTTCGGCGGCGTCGTGCCGGGAGATGGTCGAGATCCTGTCGCGACAGGAGCACAATCATGGTATCCCCGCCGGACTTCCCGCTGGCACCCGGGTCGCGCACAAGACCGGTTGGATCACCGGGATCCGGCACGACGGCGGTATCGTTTATCCTGATGCAAGTAACCCTTTCGTGCTGGTCGTGCTGACCAGGGGAATCGCTGAGCCGGGCGTGGCCGATGAATTGATCGCCGACGTCGCCCGGATCGTTCACCAACACGTGAGGCCAGCCACCGCGTCGCCCACGCTGCTGGAATCGAGTCAGGCTCGGCCGGCCCGCATCGCCATCAGCTTCGACGACTTGCCTTGGAACGGGCCGGCGCCACCCGGCGGCATCTCGCGGGCGACTGCCAAATTGCTGTCGAGCCTCGAGGAGCGTGGCGCGCCTGCCACCGGGTTCGTCACCTGCGGGCAAATCCCCCGTGACAGCGCCGCGCTGCGGCTTTGGCTGGAACGAGAGATCCCGCTGGGCAACCATTCCACCGATCATCGCGATCTGAACGATGCACCGCTGTTTCAATGGCTGGATGATGTGCGTCGCTGCGATGACCGTCTCCGCAGCTTCGGTGCGATACCGCGGTACTTTCGCTTTCCTTTCCTTCATCAGGGGCCAACGGCTGAACGCCGCGACGCTGCGCTGGCGATGCTGCGCGAACTGGGCTACGGCATCGGGCACGTCACTGTCGACAACTCGGAGTGGATTTTGGCCCGGCCGTATGACCGGGCGCTACGCCGCGGTGATGAGACCGAGAGCCGTCGCATCGGGAATTTGTTCGTGGAGCATATCATGGCTGCGGTACGTCACTACCAGGTCATCGCCCAGCAGAAGTTCGGCCGCGACGTCGATCACATCCTCCTTCTCCACTCCAATGCGCTGGTCACAGATCACCTCGCATCGCTGCTCGACACGCTGACGGCGCAGGGATTTCGGTTTGTCACGATAGCAGAGGCTCTGCAGGATCCGGTCTACCGATTGGCCGACGGCTATATCGGCCCGAAGGGACTATCGTGGCTGTATCGAGCCGAACCGGCGTCCCCAGAAGATGTAGCGTGGGACGACGCCGAAGCGGCGAACCTGCGTCTGCGCTTGCAGGGCGGTGACGATTCAGGTCACTAGAGCAGGACGTCGGTGATTGGCCGACGCGGACTGGGTAGCGCCGCGATGGTCGGATAGCCGGCCCGGAACATCATGATCGTCTGAAAATCCGGATCACCGGTCAGCTCCCGCAGTACAGACTCGAACTCGCGTTCCAGCCCGAGGCTCTCCTCGCGGTCCGCCCGCTCAGGCAGCTGACTCAAGGGCTGCATGCCCAGCCCCAGCGTGGTGCCCAAGAGATGCATGCGCTGCCAGACCCTGCCGGCTTCGATCCGTTGGGCACGGCTGAAACGGTCGCGGACGGCTAGCAAACCGAAGGCTGCCGCTGTTGCCACGTGGGTGTCCCGGGTGGAGTCCAGCCATTGCTTGTCGATCGACGCGATCGACGGACGAGGCAACAGCTTCGCGAAGGAACGGACCGCTGGCGGTAATCCCAGCGAATCGATAGTGATGCCATCTCGTTGCTGTTGAACCTCGCGCCAGCTCCAGCGTATCCACTTGGCGCTGTCCTGGCTCTGCTCCGTGTCGGCGATAATCGCTTCCGTCGCCCGAACGATCGCTTCGCCGGCCCGGCCGCGCGCGTCGGGATCGCTGAGCCAGACGACCTTGATGTCGGAGAAGTCCGCGGCGGCAGTCGCCAGATTGTCCAGCGTCTGCTGCGTAAGCGGCCGCTCCGTGTCGTAGGGGCCCCGGTTGGTGTGCCGCTTCACGATGGCTTGATGGTATTCCGGTTCGTGTGCGTGCAAGGGCCAGGCGGCTTCCGTGTCGCCGGAAAAATCGATCGTCGCAATGTGTGTCAGGTCTTCGGGTGCGGGCATCACCGTCAATCGAAACTGGAGGCCCGCGGCCTCGGCAGCGACCAGCATATTCTCCAGCGCACAGCCCAGACCGACGTACATCTCCCGCAGGAAGGGATCGATGGCGCCGAGCTTCCGATTCGTGTCGGCATACAGCTCGATACGTCGCTCCGTCAGGCGGAACAGCCAGGGCTGGCTGTTATGTGGATTCGCGGCGAGTATGGCAGCACGGATGATCCCCACATGTCCAGCCGCGTCGCCGCCCGGCCAGTTCTTCCAAGGCTCGAAGGCCGGGCCCTTGCCGGTGCTGAACACGCCGCGGTCAACCGCTCTCCACAAGCCGCCGCCAGCCAAAAGGATGGCCACGGTGCCGGCGCCCTTGACGAATGTCCGGCGATCGAAGCCCTGCTCGGTCATCTCGGCCTTACCTGATACATGGCATGCGCTCGATTAGCTGAAGTTGCTTCGGGTCGTCCGAAGGGCGGGGCAGGCGATCAGTATAGCGTTGAGGGGGCCACCGCCGCGAGTGGAGAGGGCGCTGGCCTAGCGCAGGCCGATGAGCAGCGCCGCCAGTACGGCGATGTTGCTGGCAACCAGCGACCATCCCATGCGGCGCAGGTTGCGCGGGTGTATTCCAAGCAGCCCGAAAACGAGCGCGGCCAACGCGGTGGGTATGACGGCAACGGCGACCATGGCGGGGACGGCGCTGACCACTGCGAGGATGACTGCAACGGCAATGGCCGCAGCGTTCAAGAGCGGGGCGAGGCGCGTCGTCCAGCCGGGCTGGTTGTCCCGCTTGGCTCTCGCGATGATCGCCCGGACCGTCAGCGTGCCCAGCGAGAAGACAATCGCCCAGACGATGGCGGCGGCGAAGGCGGTGGCGGGCGCGACGCGGCCGGCCAGGGCGACGGGGATCATCGTGCTGGCCAGCGTCGCCGCTACCAGCAGTTCGCCGACGGCGGTCTTCTGCTTGCGGCTGAAGATCAGTGGGAGCAGCAGGGAACCCAGGGCCGCAGGCACGAGGGCTCCGAGCCTTGCGGTTGGAGGCGCGAGCCAGAGCCCGGAGAGTCCCGTGGCCAGCCCCAGCCCGAGCAGTGCGGCTGCGCGCCGACGTGCCAGGTCACCTGCCTCGCGTCGGGCTCGGCCGCCCCGACCTCCAGTGAGTACGACGATTGGCTCGTGGAGAAGGAAGACGGCGATCACTGAGACGAGCAGGAGCAGAGCCGCGGCGCCCGGCCGGCCCAAGGCCAGCGCCGTGAGCAGCGGGAATCCCAGCTGCGCATAGGCCCCGTGTTCGCGTGGGAGGAGCGCGGGGCGGCGGCCGGTCGGCGGATCGGGCGCTTGGGACGCGCTCAGCGGCCGGGAACTCCGAACGGCAAGACGTAACCGGCGGAAAGGTACCAGGTGCGGGTCTTAATGGACTCCACGTCCTCTGACGTTTCAGCGATGTCCGTGAGACCCAAATTGTACATGACGTCGAGCAGCAGGGCGCCGGGGCCGGCATCGAGCTGGACGCCGCCGCCGAACAGCACGCCGGAGTCAGCACCTCGGCTTCGCGGTGCATCTTCCTGCGCTTCCTCGCAGTTGACATCCTCGATTGCAGAGGTCGTCACGCTGCAGCCGGACTCGAGTCCAAGCACGATACCCAGGTAAGCGTGGGGTGACAGCCGGGCCGGCAGCTTGAGTACCATGATGATCGGTAGCTCGAAGTAGGTCAGCTTGAGCGCGACCTGACCGTCACCTACCGCGAAACCTTTCCGTGAGTAGAGCACCTCGGTCTGCACGGCGAAGAAGCGGGAGATATCCACAGTGCCGAAGATGCCGGCGTGGTAACCGGTCAAGGTTCCGGTTTGCTCGGTGAACACGGCGCCCTCGGTGTCGCTCATGGCGATGTTCATTCCACCACGGGTACCAAAAGACCACTGCTGCGCTTGCGCGGTGTTAGATGTCAGAGGGAACAGAACAACGAGTGCGGCCAACATCAGGCGTTTCATCGGGCTCGAGGCTCCTTTGAGCATGGCCAGGCTGGCCATGTGCATTCAGCGATTGTAGGGGGTGATTCAATAACCGGTCGCGCCAGCCCGGCGCAAGCGCGCGACCGCTACACCAGACTCTACGAATCTCTCTTCCAAGTGTTTCGCGACCGGCGCCGATGTGAGAAGGCCCCGCCAGTCCATGCTGAACGGGGCCTTCAGTTCGCTACGCGCGAATCACTCGCGCCCTCAGACCTCCCACTCACCTACAAGGCGGCGCAAATCCTCGGCCGCCGCCACCAGCCCGGCGACGGATGCGCTGATCTGCTGGGTCGTTGCCGTCTGCTGCTGGACCGCAGCGCTGACGTCCTGGCTGCGGGCTGCGTGAGCCGAAGCGGTGATGCTCACCGTCTCCACATGGCCGGAGACTTGCTCGAGCAGCATGCGGCTGCGCTGGACGGTGGCCATCGCCTGATCTGTGGCCGCCGAAACCGTATCGAGGCCGGCGGCGATGGTCTCGAGTGCGTCCTCGGCGCCTCGCGCTACCCCTTCGACCTGCACGACCTGTTTCTCGCCGTCCTGCATCTTGATGACGGCTCCGTCGACCCAGCTGCGGAGCTGACCGACAGCCTCTTCGACCTCGCGCGCCGCGGAGTCGGCGTCAGCCGCCAATTTGCCGACCTCGTCGGCGACCACCGCGAACCCACGGCCCTCATGGCCTGCGTGCGCCGCCTCGATGGCCGCGTTCAACGACAGCAAGTGGGTCTGCTCGGCGATGGAGGTGATACGGCGTACGAACCCGCTGATCTGCTTGGTGACGCTCTGCAGACCGGCGATCTCCTCGGCGGAGGCGTGCACGATGTGTCGGAGCGTGAGCAACAGAGTCACGGCCTCGCGGATAGAGGTCTGGCTATCGCCGGCCTGCTGGCGAATCGAGTGGCTGAGTTGCCGGTTCTGGGTTGCATCGGATTCGATCGCTTCCGCTCCCGCCCGAAGCTCGACCACGGCCGCTGCCGTCTCGTTCAAGGCAACCGCCTGGCGGTCCGCCCCATCGGAGATCTCGGTCATCGCCTCCGCGACCTCGTGAGTCGCTCCCGCAACTTGCTCGGAGATCGCCGAGAAGTCGGCGGCCGAGGAAGAGAGCTGTGAGGCCGTGGTCACGACTTGAGCCGCGACATCGCTCAAGCCACCGGCCATCGTATTGAAGGCCGCGCCGACGGCCGCAAACTCGCGCGGCATCCCGGTCACGCTCACCCGGGTACGCAGGTGGCCGGCGCCCAGCTCTTCGGCTCCCGCCACAAGCTCGGCAAGCGGCCGATCGATGGAGCGAACCGTCGCGTACGCCAGACCCGCTCCGAGCAGCAGCGTGACGATTAGAATGGCTAGCAGGTAATTTGCCCGCGCGCCTGCATGCGCTTGCAGTGCGGCGGTTGTCCCCGCGAGCGCCTGAGACTGACCTTCCCCCAGGGCCGCGACCCGGTTGGCGACCTCTTCAGCCAGCGGTTGCGCGGCGTCGGCTAGGTTCCGAGCTTCCGCGCGCCGGCCGAGATCGTAGAGCGCGTGGGCGCGGGCGAAATCCACCTCCAACTGGGTAAGCGAAGTCGTTAGCCGCTCGACCTGTTGCGCCTCCGCTGCTGTCAGCCCCTCGATTTCCCGGTAACGCTGGGCGATCTCCTGGGTGCGCCCGGCGAGCTGGGCGAAGCGGCGCTTGGTATCGCTGCTGCCACTGGCCAGGTACCCCTCACCGGCAAAGATCAGCTCCAATACGCCGCGCTGCAGCTCGGTGCCGATCTCGGCGACGCGTCGGACTTGGGCCATGCCTTCGTCGAATTCGCTGGTTAGACCTTTTAACGAATTGATGCCGAGTAGACCGGCGCCCAGCAAACCGAGGAGCAGGATCGCGAAGGCTGCTGCTTGTCGCCAGCGAATCGTCTCAATCACGAGTTGCCCTCCACTCTGACCAGTCGAACCCCCGCTCCGGCGATCTGGCCTACCTCATAGCGTTTTTCGATGGGATCCCCGTTCTCATCGAAAGCGATCAGACCACTTACGCCATGGAACGCATCACGGCGTCCGCCAACTTCCTCGAGGTACTGGCGGATCTTTTTTCGGTCCACCCCAGCCGCGCGAGCCGCCTGCGCCACGAGCATCACGGCATCGTAGCCCAGCGCGGCGAAATGATCCGGATCGCTGCCATGCTCGCCGCGAAACGCCTCGACGAACTGCCGGCTTGCTGCATCCGGTGCGTCGGCGTGATAGAGCAGACCGACGTAGGTCCCATCATAAATCGAATCCCGTCCGGCCAGCCCCAGCAGCCCATCTCCGCCGAGAATGGGCATCTGCAGTCCCAGCGCTCGCGCCTGGCTAATGATCAGGCCCGCACCCGCGTCGAGTCCCGCTATGAAGATGAGGTCGGGGCCGGCGGCTTTGATGCCGAGTAGGTAGGCCTCGAAATCTTCGGTTTGGCCCTCGATATAGGGGTACTCTTCCAGCAAGCTACCGCCGCCGCCGCTGAACGCCCGGCTGAACCCCTTCCGGAGCCCGCGGCCGTAAGGTTCATTGGCGTAGAGGATCGCGGCACTCGGCCCCAACTCGCGCAGCGCGAAAAGGGCGAGCGAGGCCGAGTTCACCGCATCGCTGGAGGCCACCCGAAAGATCCAGGGCCCCGCCGTGCTGACCTCCGGACTCGTGGCGCTGGGCGACACGGCGACCAAGCCGCGGTCGTAGATATGGGCTGCGGCCAGCAGCGCGCCGGAATTGACGTTGCCAATAACGGCTACGATCGACTCGTCGCGAAGAAACTCGTCCGCAACGGCCACGGCACGTTGGGGGCTGGCGCTATCCGTAACCGCCAGCAGTTCGAGCGTCATCCCGTTTATCCCGCCGTCAGCGTTGATCCGGTCACGGGCTAATTCGGCGCCGCGCATCACCTGGATACCGATGTACTGTTCGAGCGGTGCCGCTAGCCCGAAACGGACGCCTGACGCGGAGCCGGCGCCGCCACCGCATGCGGCCAGGCCGCCGACAATCGCCGCGATCCCCAACCACGAAATGCCGGTTTGAACCGTTCGTTCTAAGGCCATCTGTCTGATCTGGTTTGGAGGCAAAACAGGTAGGGGGAGGGAGGTTAAGTGAAGATATTCTGGCACTTAGACGCCGTCAAGTTTTCGCGCGCCGCCGCCGCGCTCGCTGGCGGGGCCTGTCCGGATGGCAGCCGCGCAACCTGGGTGCCCGTTCCTCCGTAGTGGGCAGAGAGGGGTCAACGGTTGCGCGGCTGGGCCGCGGCCCCGGTTGCTTGGGAATCGTCTTCAGGATGGAGATACAGTCGATGGGAAACTTCAGTCTTTTCGGTTTGCTGATCTTGATCGCCGACATTTGGGCGATCATGAACACCGTCCAGAGTCGTGCGACCACCGGATCCAAGGTTCTGTGGACGGCGATTGTCCTTATATTCCCGGTTCTGGGCTTCATCGTCTGGCTGCTGTTCGGGCCGAAGAATGAAGCCTAGTCGACAATGGGCCCACCGCCAAGCCAACCGCTGTGGCCGGCGACCTCCGCAGTCGCCGGCAGATTGCTGCTCTCCTAAGGAAGTATCATCTTAAAGCATCTTATCGCTGTGCCCGGCGCCCAAACGTCTGAGGAGAGCATGAAACCCGAGAGAGCAGAGGTGCTACTACAGGGGCTCGTCGCAGGGCTCATCGGTTATCTGGCAGTGGCTGTCTTCTTCTTGATCTTCAATTTGATCGGCGGACAGTCTCCTCTTCACACGGCGGCCGCTTTGGGCTCAGCGCTCTTTTATGGTCTCGATGATCCGGCCCAGCTGGTCATCGAGCCGGGTCCGATCATCGCCTTCAACGGTCTGCACCTGATGCTTTCCCTGGTCGCCGGGATGGTCGCCGCTTGGCTGCTGTTCGAAACCGAGCGACATCACTTCATTTGGTATTTCGTCTTCTTCGTGTTCTTGGCCGGTTTCGTCTACAGCTTGGTGGCGATCGGTATCGTCGGAGCCGAGATCGCTCATGTCGTTCCCTGGTGGTCCGTCCTCGTCGCCAACATAGTCTGGATCGGCGGTCTGGGCGGTTACTTGTGGTTTCAACATCGCGGTCTGGTGGGCGCGCTGCGGCGGGAAGAGGAGTGAGTACGAGCTGAACGGCACCTCGCCGGTATCCCACACGACGAGTAACCCGCTACGGCAAATCGACTCCTGCAGCGAGGCGTTATTCGCTTGGCAAAGCTGAAGCTTTCCAGCGTTGTGCTCAGCTTGATCGGCGCGTTGTTCGCCATTCTGATCGTCGGTATGGTGGCCAGCAGTCTCAGGCGGCCGGAGCTGGAAACGTTTGTGCCGACGGCGCCGCAACCGGCGGACGTAGGGGAGGCGATGTTGGGGCCGCGGGACTACACGGTAGATGCCAGGGCCCACGACGCGTGGGTCTACTTCGACTTTTCGCGCGGCTCTACAGTGGAGGTCGAGTCACGCCAGTCGCTCGATTGGGACCTGGCCTTCCAGCGTCACCGGATCATCAGCAATGGGGGCGCTACGAATCTGCGAGGGCAGGCCGGGGTCCGCGACTTGGGCGCGGTCGAGATCACGGCCCGCTTGCAGTTGCCTGACACGGGTTACGTCGTCGACCAGCGCCGGGGCGACACTCCTCGCAATCGCCTGCTCGAGGACTGGTACGACTACAGCTGGACCTCCCATATTCTGCGGCCCGCCGACCGCACCTACGCCGTGCGGACCGCCGACGGGAAATACGCCGTGTTGCGGTTTCTCGGCTATTATTGCCCCGGCGGCCGGCCAGGCTGTGTCGCTTTCCGCTATCGTTACCTTGGCGACGGAGGGCGCGAGCTGGCTGGTCTCGAGGCCGCCAGGCCCCCGGGCATTTGAGCGGAGCGGACGGCCACCCCGTTGCGGATCGACCGATAATTTATATCGTTGCCGCCAGCGGGTTCACTCGATTAGACCCCATCCCAAACGATAAACGCTCGAGGTTGGCGATAGATTGAAGGCGCGCCGTCGTCTGCTTAACCTGATCAAGTACTTCGTTCTCGCGCTGCCAGTGCTGGCGGTGGGGTGCGGACGGGAGTATCCCCAGAGCACGATCGACCCGGTCACCCGTGACTTCGGCCCGGCGATCCAGGACCTTTATATGACGGTCTTCTGGTGGACCATGGTGATCCTCGCCGTGGTCTGGGGCGTGCTTGCCTACGTGCTGATCAAGTATCGGGCACGGCCCGGTGGGCCGGCGCCGCAGAAGACCCGGGGCCACCTCGGTCTGGAGATCGGCTGGACCGTGGGTGCGGCAATCATCGTCGTTCTCATCACTATTCCCACCGTACAAACCGTCTTCCGGACACAGGCCGCTCCGGCGGAGGACGCCCTGGTGGTGGAGGTCGTGGGGCGCCAATGGTGGTGGGAATTCCACTATCCCGCCGATGGAGTGACGACAGCCAACGAGCTGCACCTGCCGGTGGGGCGCCCGGTGGACCTGCATCTGCGCTCCGGGGATGTGATCCACTCGTTCTGGGTTCCCCGTCTGGGTGGCAAGCGTGATCTCAACCCCTGGGTGCGCGAGCCCGACGCCTCGGGTCCGCGAGTCAACCGCCTCGCGGTGACCGTCGTCGAGCCCGGGATTTACTACGGTCAGTGTGCGGAGTTTTGCGGCCCCTCCCATGGTCTGATGGGTCTGCGCGTGATCGCCGAGAGCGAGGGCGACTTCCAAAATTGGCTGCGGATGATGCGGACGGCAGTTGCCCCCGACTCGGGGAGCCAGGCGGATGCCGGCCGGGAGATCTTCATGCGCAGTACCTGTGTTGCCTGCCACGCGATAGAGGGGACGAACGCGCGGGGGAACTTGGGTCCGAATCTGACGCGCGTCGGCGTGCGAACCACGATCGGTGCTGGCCTGCTGGAGAACACGACTGAGAATCTGGTCGCGTGGATCCGCGACCCAGCGGCTCTCAAGCCGGGAGTCAAGATGCCGGGAATTGCCAACGGCGGCGGTGGGTTCCCGGCGACCGGTCTTTCCGAGGAGGAGCTGGCCGCCGTGGCTGCCTATCTCTCGAGCCTCAAATGACGATGAGTTCTTCTCACGGCCGCGGCGCCGCCGCGGAATTGTACAGCGACCCGCGCGGGTGGGGTGCGACGATCTGGAGCTGGATCACGACCGTCGACCACAAGCGCATTGGCATTATGTACGGGTGCGCTTCGTTGTTCTTTTTCCTCATCGGTGGGTTGGAAGCGCTGCTGATCCGGATCCAGCTGGCCGTTCCCAACAACGACTTCATCAGCGCCGAGACGTACAATCAGCTGTTCACGATGCATGGCACGACGATGATCTTCCTCGTTGCCATGCCGATGGCTGTGGCGTTCTTCAACTACATCGTGCCGTTGCAGATCGGAGCGCGCGACGTCGCCTTTCCGCGACTCAACGCGCTGTCTTTTTGGGTTTTCCTGTTCGGCGGTTTGTATCTGAACTCGAGCTTTCTGTTCGGCGCGGCTCCGAACACCAGTTGGGTCGGGTATGCGAACCTGACATCCGCCCAGTATGCGCCGGGCGCGAACGTCGACTTTTGGGTACTTGGGCTGTCGATCGTGGGCCTCAGCTCGCTGCTGGGTGGGATCAACTTCATCACGACGATCATCAACCTGCGGGCGCCGGGCATGTCGCTGATGCGAATGCCGCTGTTCACGTGGATGACGTTCGTGACCAGCTGGATCCTGGTGACGGCGATTCCGGTCATCGCGGTGGCGCTCATCTTCCTGGCTTTTGATCGTTTCTATGGTGCGAACTTCTTCGTGCCTACGGCGGGAGGCGATCCGGTGCTCTGGCAGCACCTGTTCTGGATCTTCGGCCACCCCGAGGTCTACATCCTGATCTTGCCGTCATTCGGAGTGATCTCAGAGGTCGTGCCGACTTTTTCGCGGAAGCCGCTTTTCGGTTATCCGATCGTCGTGTATGCGGGTGTGCTGATCGGCTTCATCGGCTGGGGTGTTTGGAGCCACCATATGTTCACCACCGGCTTGGGGCCGATCGCCGATTCGTTCTTCGTGGCCAGCACGATGATCATCGCGATCCCGACCGGCGTTAAGATCTTCAACTGGCTGGCGACGATGTGGGGCGGCTCGATCCGTTTTGCCACCCCCATGCTCTTCGCCATAGGCCTGCTCGCTATCTTCACGGTAGGTGGGTTGTCGGGGATCATGCACGCGTCGGCGCCGGTGGACCTGCAGCAGCACGATTCCTACTTCGTGGTGGCGCACTTCCACTACGTGATCGTCGGTGGGGCCATCGTCGGGCTGTTCGCCGGCTTCTACTACTGGTTCCCGAAGATCACCGGTCGCTTCATGAGCGAAACGCTGGGCCAGTGGCATTTCTGGACGTTCATCATCGGCTTCAACCTGTCGTTCTTCCCGATGCACTTCGTCGGCCTGTTCGGGATGCCGCGCCGCGTCTTCACCTACCCGGAGGCGTTGAACCTCGGCGATTGGAACATGGCGTCCACGGTGGGTGCCTTCATCTTCGGACTCAGCAGTCTGATCTTCCTCTGGAACCTGGCGCGCAGCGCCGTAAAGGGCGCACCGGCGCCGGCCAACCCCTGGGAAGCGCCGACGCTGGAATGGTCGATCGCTTCGCCGCCGCCCCACTACAACTTCGCGGAGATCCCCGAGGTCCGTAGTCGCGACCCACTTTGGACGGTGCCCGTGCCGTTGTCTCAGACCCGGCCGGCTGAGGAGCCGTTAATGCCGTCTCCGTCGGTCTGGCCCATACTCACAGCGGCGGGGATCAGCCTGACCTGGATCCTCGTGATGACCGGTGTGTGGTGGGTGCCGATAATCGGGCTAGCCTGGACCGCGATCTGCGTTTACAGCTGGGCCTTTCAGCCGGCGTTCCCGGCGGAAGCGCACTGAGGATCGAAATGGCGAGCGCCGCACACCATCCACCGACTGCGACCGGGTTAGACTCCCGCAAGCTGGGTTTCTGGACCTTTATCGGTTCTGAGACACTGTTCTTCGGTAGTCTGATCTCGACCTACATGGTGTATAAGGGCGCCGCGGTGACCGGTCCGCTACCGCACGAGGTGCTCGACATACCATTGACCAGCGTCAGCACGTTCGTCTTGCTGATGAGCTCGCTGGCGATGGTCCTTGCGCTGAGCGCGGTTCAGCGTGGCAGTCGGGCGGGTGCGATCACCTGGATCCTCGCTACGGCTGTGGGTGGTCTGATCTTTCTCGGCTTTCAGGCCTACGAATTCACTCACTTCGTGCACGAGGGACTCACGATTTCGGCGAACGTGTTCGGCTCGACGTTCTTCGTGCTGACCGGCTTCCACGGCGCCCACGTATCGGTTGGTGTCATCTGGCTGCTGACGCTGTGGATCATGGCGCTACGGGGAAACATCGGGCCGGCCGATGCGTTGAAGGTGGAGATGGCGGGATTGTATTGGCACTTTGTCGATATCGTCTGGATCGTGATCTTCACACTGATATACCTGATACCGTGAGGAAAGTTGATGAGATTATTCAGGGCTGAGGCTGAAGGCGGCGCGAGCGGCGCTCAGGCGGAGCACTCCCACCCAACCTGGAAGTTCTATGTCCTCATCGGTGTGATCCTCACGGTGATCACCGCCGCTGAAGTGGCCGTGTTCTAC
>JBFJOD010000082.1:0-15559 GCA_041617795.1 Gemmatimonadota bacterium
GGCGGCGGCAGGGGTCGAGGCAGTTCTGATCTCTTCTGCTTTTGCGGGTGGCGGCCTGATCTCGCGGGACCACTACGCGGAGTTCGTGTTGCCGTACGAGCGCCGGATCATCAGCGAGATTCAACACTCGCATCCAAAGGTGAAGGTCTACACGCATACTTGCGGCGCGATCGGCGACCGGCTTGACCTCATGCTGCAGACGGGCACCAACGGAATCGACACGCTCGATCCCCCTCCGCTCGGCACTGTGGAATTGGAGGAGGCGGTCCCTCAGCTCAGAGGCAAGGCGTTCATCAAGGGCAACATCGATCCGGTCAACACGCTGTTATATGGTGACGAAGCGAAGGTGCGCGAAGCCGTTCTCCATCGTCTCGGTGTGGCGAAAGACGGTGGGGGCTACATCCTGAGCACGGCGTGCTCGGTTGCACCCGCCGTCCGGCCGGAGCTGCTGCAGTTCATGAGCGAGCTGGTCAGGCAGCACGGCGGCTACGGCTAGCTGGTCACGCTCCCCCAGCCGACGCGCCGCATGATCAGCACGACACCTGCGGCGCAGAGGACCGCGGCGCCCAGCGACAACAGCGATCGGGCATACTGCTTGAAGATCAACAGCCCTATGGCCGGCAGAGTGCAGTAAACGATGGCGGCGGCGAGGATCGCGGCCAGTATCAGCAGCGCCAGGTCGCGGTCGGGCCGAACATCGGGTGCCTGGCGGGCCAGAGGGCGCCAACCCGGTCCGCCGGGCCGCACCTTCCGGTAAAACGCCTCCAGTGTCTGGCGCTTTTCGGGCGCGGTCAGCAAGGTCGCTGTCAGCCAGGCGACGATCGTCAACGGTGCAACAAGAGCGAGCCGGTACTCGTTGCTCTCCACGAACCCGCTGATCGGGATGAAGAAGGCGGCGGATGCGATCATGGCGACGATCTCCGACCAGGCGTTGATGCGCCACCAGAACCAGCGAAGCATGAACACCGCCCCGGTTCCCGCGCCCAGGGCGGCGAGGAACTTCCACGCCTCATCTACGGAGGTGTTGCGCATTAGGTAGGCGGCAACGCTGCCGATCGCCAAGATCAGCAGGGAGGCGAGGCGCGACGCGCGGGTCAAGTGGCGCTGGTCGGCGTCGGCGCGAATGAAACGGTGATAGAAATCGCTGACCAGGTACGACGCGCCCCAGTTCAGCTGCGTGCTGATGGTCGACATGAAGGCGGCAAAGAACGCGACAAGAAGTAACCCGCGAAGCCCGACAGGCGCCAGGTCACGCATCACCATCGGGAAGCCGGCGCCGGGATCGCCGATGTCGCGGAGCTCCGGGTACATAGCCAGGGCAGCGAAGGCCACCAGCAGCCAGGGCCAGGGGCGAACGCAATAGTGCGCGATCTGAAACCAGAGTGTGGCCAGCACCGAGTTCTTCTCGTCCTTCGCCGATGCCATCCGCTGCACCACGTAGCCACCACCGCCCGGCTCAGCGCCAGGGTACCACGAGGCCCACCACTGGACGAACAGCATGATCAGGAAGATGTTGATCGGCATCCACGGATCGGTGGCATTGAAGTCCGGAAAGAAGCGGAACGCTTGATCTCCGTTTCCGAAGTTCTCGGCGACCCGAACCTGTAGCGCCTCAATTCCGCCCAAATGATTGATGGCCACCACAGCCAGTGCGATCGACCCGACCATCGCGATGATGAACTGAAATAGGTCGGTGACGACGACGCCCCACAGACCTGCTAGCGTGCTGTACAAGCCGACGATAGCCAGCAATACGATGATGATCAGCCACTCGTTGGTTCCCTCGGCGGCCGTTCCGGCAAAGACCGTGTGCTTTAACACCGTCACCATCGCGCCGGTGACCCAGCCGATGATGATCGAATTGACCAACAGGGCGATGTAGAGTGCGCGGAAGCCCCGCAGGAAGGCGGCGGGTTTTCCTCCGTAGCGCAGCTCGACCAGCTCGACGTCGGTCAGTACACCTGCCCGGCGCCAGAGCCGCGCATAGAGAAACACGGTGACCATTCCGCCCAGCGCGAACGACCACCAGAACCAGTTGCCGGCTAGCCCGTGGCGCGCCACGAGGCCGGTTACGGCGAGCGGTGTGTCGGCGGCGAACGTCGTCGCCACCATCGAGGTGCCCGCCAGCCACCAGGGGAGCGAGCGGCCCGAGACGAAGTACTCGCTGAGACTGCGGCCCGCCCGACCCCGGAACAGCAGACCGATACCTAACGCGAAGGCCAGGTAAGCGATGATGATCGTCCAGTCGAGCCTCGTCAGTTCCACGTCACCCTCATCGGTTTCGTCCGAGAACGCCCCAGGCCGCGAAGCGACAATAGCGTCTGGCTGACTTCTGCTGCCAGGGCCGGCTCTCGCTTCCGCGCCGCGCGACATTGATTCTGCTTGTTGCGGCCCCGCGGCCCAGGCCCAATATTGGGCGAGCCAAGATAGAACATTCGCAGGACCGAGCAGTTGGCCCCACTGCGGAGGTCAGGTGATTTACAGTCTCGTGCGTAAGCCGGGTGTCTGTTCGCAACGAGTACTGCGAGCCCGGGCAGAATCCACTCTACCGGCGACTTTCTTCGAGCGCCATCGCCCTTTCTCTAGGCCTGTTATGTCCACCGCGGGAAGGGGATCTCCGATTTCATTGTGTTAGTTGACTTACCCCAAGTTGAAGAGAACCGCACTTCAGGGAGGAGAGCAATGAGAGGTCGAATCATTCCGTTTGCCGTCCTTATCACCCTCGCCGCTCCGGCCTGGCTCCAGGCCCAGGAGATGACGGCAGAGCGAGGACAGCTGTACCAGGTTGTCAGCTGGGAGGTCGATCCCGCCGATGCCCAGATGTTCGAGAAGGCCGTTAAAGGGGTCGCCGAGGCGGCCGTCAAGTCGAATCTCGAATACCATTGGTCCTTCTGGCAGGATGGCTCGCAGTACACGCTGGTCTTTCCGGTTGGCAGCTTCGGCTATTTCGATGATCCGGGCCAGTTCGAGCGTGCTTTCGAGGGGAAGCCGGGTCAGTCGCAGATGAAGGAAGCGATGGCCATGTTCCCCAAGATCAAATCGACGGTCGTCGCCGAAGAGATCGCCGAACTCAAGCCCGGTTGGAGCTATGCGGCCAAGGACTTCAACATGAACAACATGGCGTACGGGCATTTCGACGTCATGTGGCTGAAGTCCGGGATGGACGCGCAGTTCGAACAGCTCAACAAGGACTGGGTGGCAGCCTTCAAGGAGCTTGGCTACCCGTATCCGTACGACGCCCATGTGATTCATTTCGGAGACAGCGGGCGTGTCGTGTATGTGACCTTCGTCGACAATCTCTCTGACTTCTACGGCAAGAACGACATTGCGAAGATGATCGAGGCGAAGGGCATGGGCGACCGTATGGCCAAATTGGATGAGAAGTTCAACACGGCCGTCGCGAAGTGGAAACACTACACCGCGATGTACCGCCGCGACATGTCCTATTGGCCGGCACCAGAGCAGGCGACGAAATAAGGCTAGTGGATTACCTGGAATGAAGCGGGCGGCTCGCCAGCGGGCCGCCCGTTCTGTCTTCAGCAGCCGATTGGCGGCTCAGGCCCTCCACTACGTGACCTTCAACCTCTGTCGATCGTCAACCGTACGGCGTCGCGGCTCTGGCAGCCTCGCCGGTCCCGGAATGATTTGAAGACTCTCGGACAACTCGAGACGATCGGCCCGCCCTCCCCGATTCACGCAAGACGCTGATCGCTGCGCCGAGGCATCGCCGCTTGATGCGTGGTACTTGTCCCACGAACCGGGCGGCTACGCCGCTACCGAGGACTCGACTGTGGGGTGAATGCCACAGCCGGCATGGTGCTTGGTTGTGGGGCCGACACTTACGGTCATGGTCCCGTCCTTGCGACCGGGACTGGCGCCTGCCGGAACCTCCCTGTCCGGGCTCTCGGTGCAGCCGCGCCTGACGCACGAGGACGCCGCGCACTCGCTGGCTTCTATAGAAACAGACACAGTACTGGTCTCGAATCCCCCAGGAGGACTCAATGGCCACCTTCCTCAGAGGTCTCCGCGGCAACGGCGAAGACCTGCGCTTCATGGTCGATCGCATCCAGAACGGCAAAGCAGAGTTGGAGGCTCTGGTCGATCGGGCCGCGCAGTCAGCGGGTGAACTAGATCGGCTCTCCGCACCGATCATCGCAGCGCAGGAGGCTATGACGGCGATCGAGGAACGGCTCGCCGGCCTCGAGTCGCGCATGGGCATGATCGATCGGCTGGCCCCTCAGCTCGAGCAGGTCCAGGAGGCGGCCGCGGGTGTCGCCAGCGCCCAGGCGCGGATACAGAAGCAGCTGTCCCATGCCGGGGACGATGCGGAGCGAATAACCGGCCAGATGCAGGAACTGAAGGACACGGCCGATTTCGTTATGGCGCTCAAGGCTGAAATCGCCGAGTTCATGAAGCCGGAGGGCACTTTCCACCGCATGAGAGGTGAAGCGGACGAGCTCGGCACGCGTATGCGGGAGCTGAACGATGGGTTCGGCCGCGTGCGCGAGCGGCAGGACGAGATGTCACGCGCCTACACGCATGCGATGTCGCGGCTCGACACTTTCCAAGCGCAGTACAAGGGGGCTTCACGGGCTGCGGAGGAGACCGGGAATCGGGTTGAGGCGATTCAGCAGGCAGTGCAGTCACTCGGCGAGGTCGTGGAAGGCGTTTCCGATGCGCGGCACCAGCTCTCGACGCTGAAGTCGCTGGCCGAGCAGGTGGGACAGCGTGTGGCGGCGATCGAAAGCCAGCGCGAGACGATCGACCGCGCCGCGAACCAGGCCACGAACCTAATGGGCACGATGCGGGAGATCGATGCCGGCATGCAGAGGCAGGAAGGCTACCGCGCGGTTCTCAGCGAACTCGATTCCAGTGTTGCCAACCTCCAGGGCCTGTACCAGACGGTACTGACACGGGCGGAGGAGATCGCGGCACATCAGCAGCGGATCGACGAAGTGGAGCAATCGACCCGCAAAGAGCTGAGCACCCTGCTGGAGCAGCTGCGGCAGAACGCCGAGCGCTTCGAGTTGGAGAACCGAGGCCTCGACACGGTCAGTCAACGTATCGCCGATTTGCGGGCGACTCTGACCGACCTGGAAGCGCGCTTCGGCACGCTGGAGGGTAGCAACAGGTCAATCGCAGAGCTGCAGTCCAATACCGGGAGCCTGATGGCTCAGGTCAGCCAGCTGGGCACGGATCTCCAGCGTCTCGAGGATGAGGCCGGCCGGGTTCGATCGTTGCGCAGTGATGTCGGCCGCCTGGAAGATTCGGTTGGTACGGTCGCGCAGCAGGTTACGCGCCTGGACGAGGCGCGGCCGTCCATCGACGCCGCGCTCAAGGATTTGGGCAACCTCGGCCGCAGCCGCGAGGCGATGAGAGAGAACCTCGAGCAGATGCGCCTGGTCTATCACGAGATCATGCGGGTCCGCGAGGGGCAGTCGGAGACCGAGGCGTGGCTGTCGAGTACACAGGACAGCCTCACGTCGCTCCAGGAGCAGGTCAACGATCTGAACGTGAAGCAGCCGATGGTCGAGCGCGTCCGGGGTGAGGTCGAGCGGGTCATGCAATCGATCGCCGCCATCGAATCGCGGCGCGAACTGGTGGACGAGGTGCACAAGCACCTCGGCGAGCTGGCTTCCTTGAGCGCGGAGATCGATGCGCGAAGCAGAGGGTTGCAGTCGCGCGTGGAAGGCTTCGAGACTCGCTTCTCCGCTCTGACCGCGAAGGCAGACGACGCGGATCGCGTGTCCAAGCAGATGGGCTCCGTTGCAGCTTCCGTAGATAACTCGGAGCGCCGGACGGCCGAGGTCATGAAATTGATTGCGTCGCTGGAGAATCGCTCCGAGAACCTGCAGAGTCTGTCGGAGCGCGTCCGCTTCATCGGCCGTGAGCTCGACCAGCGGCAGTCGGCGTTGGAAAAAGCGACCGAACATCTCGAGCGTGCCTCGACGCTGCGGCAGGAGACGGCCGACGACATCCAGCGCTTAGAAGAGCTGGCAAAGATGCTGACGACGGATCTCGGATCCGTCGAGCAGCGAGCCATGCGGCTCGATACGTTGTCGGAGGAGCTGGAAGATCGATCGGAGACGCTCCAGTTCGTCGAGAAGCGCATGGCACAATTCGAGGACCAGCTGACCAAGTGGCAGCTGTCAGAGGCTGAGGTCTCCCGGGCCCTCAAGCAGCTGGAGGGGCGACAGGCAACCGTCGAAGGCCTGCAGGGCGACATCAAGCACATGTTCGAGATGGCGGAACGCACTGTGGAGGATGCGCGATCGATCGCCATCGCACATCAAGAGATCGAGCGCACACGGCTAGAGATCGAGACGGTTCTGGATCGGCTGCACGCGTCGGACAAAGTCGTTGCGGGTCTGGAAGAGCGGAAGCGCAGAATCGAACAGGCCGAGCAGCGCCTGGCTCGCGCCGACGCTCTGCTGATCGACATTCAATCGAGCCTCGAGGCCCTGGAAGGACAGAAGGCGCTTGTCGACTACGTTGTCGAAAAGGCCGGGGCGTTGACCTTCCAAGTCAAGCAGGCGGAGGCGCTCATCGATACTCTGCGCGACGAGCGCGAAATCACCAATCGCGTCCGCAGTGCATTCGAGAAACTGCGAGAGGACAACCCGACCGAGCAGGCGGGTTGAGCGCTGCCCGGCGCCAATACGCGCCCGGTTAGTTAAGTTGGGGCCGCCGGATAAATCCGGCGGCCCTTTTTGATTCGACCGTGTCCCCAGACCCACTCGCAGATGAAGATCGCCACCTGGAACGTCAATTCAATTCGAGCTCGCGAGCCGCGCTTGCTCCGCTGGCTGGAGCGTGAAAAGCCCGATGCGATCTGTCTGCAGGAACTGAAAGTCGAGGACGAGGAGTTTCCGCGGGAAACCTTAGGCGCCGCAGGTTATCACGCCGCCGTGTTCGGGCAGAAACGGCTGAACGGTGTCGCCGTGCTCAGTCGCCGGAAGCCGCTTAGCGTCGAGCGAGGCATGGGTGAAGAAGATGAAGATCCGCAGGCACGTCTTGTGGGCGCCGAGCTAGCAGGCGTGCGGATTCTCAGCGCCTACTTCCCCAGCGGCCGCAGTGTGGGTTCCGATGAATACGCTTACAAGCTGCAGTGGATGGCGCGTTTGCGCGACCATCTAGGGGCAACGGCGTCAGCGGACGATGCCCTCATCCTGGCCGGCGACTTCAACGTCGCCCCCGACGATCGCGACGTGGCCAATCCGCACTTGTGGGGCGGCAGCGTCCTCTGCCAAGAAGCCGTTCGCGAGGCGCTGGCACGGATTCGCGAATGGGGATTGGTGGACTTGTATCGTCACTGCCATCCCGAGGGCGACGCCTACACATGGTGGGATTACCAGAGGCGTGCATTCGAGCGCAACGACGGCCTGCGCATCGACCATATCTTTGCCACCCGGACGCTGGCGGAGCGCTGCACGTCGCTGCGGATAGACCGGGCCGAGCGGATGGGTACACCGGACGATCGACCCTCCGACCACGCCCCGGTTGTGGCGACGTTCCACGTCTAAACGGGTGCTGGCTCGGGCGCTGGAGCCCGCTATTTTGGCTGATCGGCAAGGAAAAGCTTGACGATTTGCCGCGCCCGCCCTAAGATTGATAATGAGTTTCATTGTTAGTGCAGCCTCTTTCACTCTGATTGGGAGCCCCAGCCCCGCACCCGGACGCCGACAGATGTGTCCTTGCCCGCTCTTTTCAGAGCCGGAGCGTTTCTCGGGTGCGATAGTGCCTTAAGCGATTCGCGCTGCACGGCGGCGACCGGCCGCAGTTCCGGCAGACTGGAGCTGCGGTCGCTCGTTTTTGAGGGCTCATTCACGACGCGCGGGTCCGTCCCAGGAGGTCTCCATGGCTGTTGTCCAGGTAGTCCCCATTGAGGAGCGTGGTTATGCCCATCCGGAGGTGCTGGTATCCACAGACTGGGTGGCCGAGCATCTCGGAGATTCCAAGGTTCGCCTCATCGAATCAAACGAGGATCTGCTGCTTTACGAAACCGGTCACGTACCCGGCGCGGTGAAGATCGATTGGGTCGGTGACCTGAACGATCCGCTGATCCGCGACTATGTCGATCGCGAGCGGTTGCAGAGCTTATTGAGGTCAAAGGGCATTAACAGCGACACGACGATCGTCTTCTACGGCGACAAGAACAATTGGTGGGCGACGTACGCCTTTTGGGTGCTGCGCCTGTTTGGCGTGACGTCGATGAAGGTGATGGATGGTGGGCGCGCACGCTGGGAAGACGAGGGGCGTCAGCTGGTGACGGAAGTGCCGAAGTACTCACCTGGAAACATCACGTTGGGTAAGCGGGACGATGCACGAATTCGAGCTTTCCGCAGTGATGTCGAGTCCCACATCAGGGCCACGAAGCCGCTGGTCGACGTGCGCAGCCCCGAGGAGTTTCGGGGTGAACGCATGCACATGCCCGACTATCCGAACGAAGGTGCGCTACGGGGAGGCCACATACCCGGGGCCCGCAACATTCCATGGGGCCGCGCCGTGGATCCTGACGCACACACCTTCCGGCCGGTGGACGAACTGAAGAAGATCTACGAGCAGGAGAACGGCCTCCAGCCCGACAAAGAAGTGATAGCCTATTGCCGGATCGGCGAGCGATCATCCCATTCGTGGTTTGTGCTGACCTATCTCCTCGGTTATAAGAAAGTGCGCAACTACGATGGCTCCTGGACGGAATGGGGTAACCTCGTGCGCGCGCCGATCGAGAAGCCCTAGATAGACCACGCTGGAGCGGATAGAAGAGCGAGACAGGGAGTATGGATCGAGAGACCGCGATCGCCTACCTGGTCGACCATTACAAGAACCCGCGCTTCAAGGGGTATCTCGCGGACGCCGACGTCAGTATGCCCGGTGGTAATCCGGGCTGTGGTGACCTGGTCACCGTCCACCTGAAGGCTGAGCCGGCCCGTGACGCAATCGCCGCGGCGACCTTTGAAGGCAGTGGCTGCACGATCAGTCAGGCGGCGGCCTCGATCCTGCTCCAGAAGGTAAACCGGGAGCAGCTGTCCTTCAAAGAAGTCATGGACTTCACCTACGAAGAGATGATCGACCTCTTGGGTCGCGATGTGGTGGGCTTCCGCCATCGCTGTGCGACTCTGGCGCTGGGCACCCTGAAGGCGGCCGTCAAGACGGTCGAGATGGATCGGAAATTACGGGCGGCCGGGCACAGCGACGAGGACATCCGCAGGTTACGGGAGGCAGCGGCCGAGCGCGCCGCTGGTGCCGGGCTGGTCGTGGGTGCAGCAGCCGAAGCGGCGAGTGCTGACACATCTTCGCGCGGCTTGGCGGATTCAGACTAACAACCCAATGGTGCGAGATATGCAAGAAAAGGAGCTGACCCAGAAGAAGTGTGTGCCCTGTCGCGGTGGTATTCCGCCGATGGAAGCTGATAAGGCACGCGATTACATCGCCGCTACGCCGGGTTGGAAGCTAGCGGACAACACCACGCGAATCTCTCGGAAATTCGAGTTCGCCACCTTTCCGAAGGCGATCGACTTCGTCGTGCGCGTGGCGGAGTTGGCGGAGGATGAGGGCCATCACCCCGACTTCGAGATCCACTACAATAAGGTAGACATCATCTTGTGGACGCATAAGATCAACGGCCTCCACGAAAACGACTTCATAATGGCAGCCAAGATCAATGGTCTCACCGGGAAGTAAGCAAAGGTCGAATTCCTAGTGCGCGCCGTTCGGTATCACGGACCGCAGCAAGCGCTGAAGCTCGAAGAACTGTCGACGCCCGAGCCCGGCCCGGGCGAAGTCGGGGTGCGCGTCGGCGCCGCCGGTCTCTGCCATACGGAACTGCATTTCATCTCGGGTCTGCTGAATCTCGGAATTCAACCGCTGACCTTGGGGCATGAGATCGTCGGCCGGGTGGCGCGAGTTGGATCCGGCGTCACCCAGGTTCGGGAAGGGGACCGGGTCATCGTCTACTACTACGTCGGATGTGGAGAATGCCGGCATTGCCTTGTCGGCGACGAGAACCTATGTAGTGCGCTGCGGGCCGAGTACGGTTTCATTGCAGATGGTGGTTTTGCGGAGGCGATTAAGGTGGCGGCCCGCTGCTGTATCCCACTGCCGGACCACGTTAGTGACGAAGCCGCGGCACCGATCGGATGCGCGGTGACTACGGCAGTCCACTCGCTGAACCTGGCCGATGTATCAGTCGGGGACGTGGTGCTGGTCTACGGGATCGGCGCGGTCGGCCTGGGTATCGTTCAGTTGGCTCGCCTTGCCGGCGCCGAAGTGATAGCCGTCAGCCGCACGCCGGCAAAGCTGGATAAGGCCAGGGCGCTTGGCGCGGCGCACACCATCAACGCGACTGCGGAACCGGTGGCCGAGAAAGTCCGCGAGATCACGGCGGGGCACGGTGCCAATGTCGTGATAGAGCTGGTGGCCACCCGGGCTACAATGGAGCAAAGCACACAGGCACTGGCAAAACGCGGCCGACTGGTCTTTGTCGGATATTCAGAAGACAGCTACAGCGTGCATCCGATCCAGCTCGTCATAACAGAGGCAGCTGTCATGGGATCGGTGGGGAACACCCGTGCGGAGCTCATTCAGGCCGTCGAGCTGGTCTCGCGCGGCATCGTCAGCACCGTTGTCGATCGAACCGTGCCGCTTGCGGATTTCCAGACGGGAATCGACGCGCTTTCCCGCGGCGAACCCGTGGGGCGGGTGATCTTTCTGCCCTGAGGCAAAGCGCCGGGGCCGCCGGGCGCGGATTGTGGATCGGCCAAACTGACCGCATTCTTCGGTAATAAAGGGAACTCCGTCATGGCTGCGGGACGGCCGACCAGCGAGGCGGAAGACGTAAGTACTTTTCCCAGGCCAGCTTAGATACGGGGATCTTGCGGCATGGCTCCTGCAAAACTGGTCAGAGACTTTGGCGATCACTGCCCCCGCAATCGCCCGCCCAGTCACCCGAGTATGCAATCGTGAGTGAAGGTTATCGAGTCCCGAAACGTACCATACCGGTAGATGTCACGCTGGCCGGACAGGCTCCGGCCCAGCTGGCGCTTTATTTGTCCGAGCATGCGGAGCGGCATTCGGGCACCGAGTACCCCAGCGACCTGCTGAACGGCGGCGACGAGTTCATGCCGGCCACTGAAGCGGGCGGGCGCATCGTCATCCTGCGCCGTAGAGCGATCATGGTGCTGTCAGTAGCCGCCGAGCACGAAGAGGTGCGTCCAAGTCAGGTAGCTGGAGACGACCAGGTTACGACGGTGACGGTCGAGCTGCAGCTAGAAGACGGCACCTATGTCAATGGCGAGCTGTGCTACTGGCGACCGGAGGGCAAGCGCCGTGTTCAGGACTACATGAACACCGCCGATGAGTTCATTCCCGTGTGGGAAGGCGAGGTCGTGCACTTGGTCAATCGTGACAAAATAATCTCGCTGGCGCAGCCTTAATAGGGCACAAATAAATGGCGCAAATCGACAAGTTCATCGAAGCACTGCACCGCATGAGCGCGGACCATCTTCAGGTGGAGCCGGGTTCCAAGCTGACGCTGGGAATCAATGGCATGCGACGAGCCGTAAGCTCGCAGGCTATCACTCGTGACCATGTCTATCAGCTGCTCAGAGAGATCATACCTGGCACGCCAGAGGATGTGCCGCTGGGGCCTGAGGGACAGCAGTTCAAGTACACTGCGCCATCCGGAGCGGTGCAGGTTTTTGTAACGCGCCTCAACGGTGATCACCGAATGTTAATCGAGCCGCTCGACGATGCGGGGCTAGCTGAAGAAGAGCCGGCCGCCGCGTCAGAGCCGCTCGTTGAAGTGGCAAGCTCGAGCTCCAGACGCAGAATTGATGGCCTCTTCGCGAAGATGGTCGAGGAAAACTGTTCGGACCTCCATATCTCCACCGGCGTCGCACCGCTGTTTCGCAAGGACGGTGAGATCGTCTCGCTGGTTGACGAGTTGCCGCTTTCGGCGGCGGAGTCACGTGAGATGCTGTTTTCGATCACACCTGAAAATAAGCAAGAAGAATTCGAAAACCGGCATGATGTCGATTTTGCCTATGAAATAACTGGTCTCGCGCGATTCCGCTGCAACCTCTTCATGGATCGCAAGGGTATGGGCGGTGTCTTCAGGGTGATTCCGGCCAAGGTCCTTACAGTGGAAGACTTGGGCCTGGCGCCGGAGATCGTCGAGCTGTGCCGGTTGCCCAGGGGGTTAGTCCTGGTTACCGGGCCAACCGGGTCGGGTAAGTCGACGACGCTGGCAGCGATGCTCGATTTCGTCAACCGGACGCGCAGCGACCATGTCGTGACCATCGAGGATCCGATCGAGTTTGTTCACGAGAACAAGAAGTGCCTGATCAATCAGCGGGAAGTCGGTACGCACACCGGCGGATTCAAGGTGGCGCTGCGGGCTGCCCTGCGTGAAGATCCGGACGTCGTGCTGGTCGGCGAAATGCGCGACCTGGAAACCGTGGCGATCGCCATCGAGACGGCGGAGACCGGACACCTCGTCTTCGGTACGCTTCACACACGAACCGCACCATCCACCATCGACCGCATCATCGATCAGTTCCCACACGAGCAACAAGGCCAGATCCGTACCATGCTGTCCGAGAGCCTTAAAGGCGTCATCTCCCAGACGCTGCTCAAGGCCAAGGGGGGAGGCCGGGTGGCTGCCATGGAGTTCTTGCTGGTGACTACAGCCGTGTCGAACCTGATCCGGGAGGCGAAGACCTACCAGATCCCTTCGGTCATGCAAACCAGTAAAGGCGTCGGGATGCAAACGATGAACGACGCGCTGCTGAACCTTGTGAAGGCCGATAAGGTCGAGCCCGAGGTCGCTTACTGGTCGTCGGTCGACAAGACGGAGCTGAAGGCGTCTTTCGAGAGGCACGGGATCAAGTTGACGGATCTGCCGGTCAGGTAAGCTTGCACTAATCGCCCCAACCCAAATGCTAGACGCGAGCCTGCCCGCACAGCAGCTACCGAGTGCCTCATCGTTGGGTGGAAGCGCTGACACGGCGCTGGTACTGGGGTCGGGGCGGGAATGACGTCGCAGTGTTGCGACGGGCCAGGGCGCTTCAGCCCCCGTTGAGCCAGAGCGCTCCTGGCTGACGTTCTACAGCAGGTGAGCGAGCGCTAGCCTCCGCTGCGGATCTTCTTCAACATCTCCACCGCGTTGGTGTTCGCCGGGTTCAGCTCGAGCGATCTTTCGAAGTTCTCTATCGCCAGCTCTTTTTCGCCTTTGACCATATAGGCTTCGCCCAGACTGTCATAAGTGTTGAAGGCGTCGGGGTACATCTCCACGTTGAGCTTGAAAACCTCGATCGCTTCGGGCAGGCGTTGATGAACGAGCATCAATCGGTATCCGATCGAGTTAAGCATGTTCTCGTGGAAGGCGCGCGACTGGAACTCGCCTTTGTATTCGTGGTAGCTGGCGATTCCAGCTTCAACGCCTTCTGCCAGGATTGTCTGCTCAATCGAAAACAGCGCGAAAGCGCTCTGCACGACGACTGAATTCGGGAACAGCTCCAGGTTCAGGGACAAGACGTCTACCGCGTCATCGAGCTGGCCCGTTCCCACCAGCTGCTGGGCGATGTCGCCGAGCACGGATTGGCTGAAATCGTACGAGTACGTGCCGTAGTACTCCTCCCGCAGCTCGCGATACCTAGCAAGAGCAGCTTCGATACCGCCGTCCTGGTAGGCTTCCATGAGAAGCGCCTGTGTGGTTTGTGGCTTGGATACACCGTGGTGACAGGTGGCGCAGGTTACCGCGATGGCCGGGTCCGAGCGCTCTTCGAGGTTCGCCAGGTGTTGTGCGTTGATGCCGTTGACCATCCGCAGCATCTCGCGTGCCTTCCGCTTGGTCAGCTTGTCGTCGGCGGCGAAATCGAAGCTGGATAACGGCTGGCCGGCCTCGCCTACATGGCAGAACTCGCAGCGTACGCCCAGGCCTTGCGCGAAGCCTCGCATCGTATTGATGAGCGCCCGGGACTCGATATCCTTTGGCAGCACTTCCAGATTCGTGAAGCTGTCGGGCGGAAACTGTGCCATGACGGGTTCAGGAGCCAAGAGCAACGTGAGGCCCAGGCCCAACGCCGCGAGCCTTACACCCAGACCGTTAGCGCGAGCAGCGAGCGCAGCTTCGCGCTGTCCCGTTGAGATGTTGCCGCTTAGATCGATCAACGCTGCCTCCCGGGTTGCGTTGGAGTTGAAGCTTCGGACGCGTAGTGAGCCTCGTCCGAGCCACCAATCACCGTTAAGAACCGGTGCCTCCGCCGCTGAGTTCCCGGTCCGCAGGTTATGGCGGAGCACCGCGTTGCCGGGTAAGTTCAGCGGCCTAAAGCCTGACGTCAAACGTGGCCTGTACAATTGACCGCCAGTAGGCGCAAAGATGAACCGAAGACATCACCTCATTCTCACATCGCTCCTCATCATTGCAACGGCGTTGGCAGTCGCGTGCCCACGCGATTCGCTTCCGCGGGAGCATCGCTGGCTTTATGGCTCATGGGAATGGATCCGGGCTGTCGGCGAGGGAGACTTCAAAATGACCCCGGAGACAGAAGGCTTCCGGCTGACCTTCGTCTTCATGCGTGGCGGACGGTTCGAGATCTACCTGAACGACCAGCTCGACTATCGAACCACTTTCTCGCTGGTTTGGAATCACGAAGTCGCTCCCGGGGACTCGCTGCCCATGCTCGTCTTCGCCGACTCAACCGCCTACACGGGCACGCGCCAACTCGTGCGGCGCGTCGCGCCCGACACGCTGGTCCTGAAGAGCGCCTTCACTGAGGCGCCGGAGGTGTTCTTCGCTCGGGCGCGCCGTTGACACCCAGCCCGGACCAGTCCCCAATGATCTGAGGCGGCGATGCTACACCTGCGCTCGGTACAGTGTATTCTGCCACACGGCAAACGCCGCCACCTATCGCCCGTGCTGCAATAAACTGACGTTCTGGGCAAAAAGTAGCGCAAGCCCGGATAACTGCCGGTTGTCGTAAGCCCCGTAGTCACAAACGATTATCACTAGAAGGTCGTGTTTGGCACAAAGCTCGCCTTATCCTGCCGACGTTTTTCGATGACTTGACCTCCAGCAGAGAGGAAACGGTGCGGCGGCTAACGGTTTCTCTAGTGTGCGTGATCGCGTTTCTACTGGTCAGCGGGCCGGCGGACGCCCAGCAACTGGACCGTCGGGCCGGTTTCTGGTGGGGGTTCGGCGTCAGCTACGGCTGGGCGCATGTGCAGTGCGACATCTGCTTGGCGGATCGCGCGTGGGCCCTGTCGGGAACAGGGAATCTGGGTGGCACGATTCACCATGGCCTGCTACTGGGTGCCGAGCTGAGCGGCTGGACGCACAGCGTGGAGGAGGTGGACGAGTACCTCGGTTCATTGAGCGCCGTGGCGCAATGGTACCCAAATCGCGACGGTCGTTTCTATTTAAAGGGTGGACTGGGGTACTTGGCGTACCGAATCGATGACGGCGAGGATGCTCTGACATCGAGCGGCTTCGGGCCACAGCTAGGTGCGGGTTACGAGTTCTACATAAGTCGTCATGCCTCCATTCAACCTTACCTCA
>JBFJOD010000083.1:0-15338 GCA_041617795.1 Gemmatimonadota bacterium
AACGCCGATCCGTAACAGCACTGATACCAACGCAGAGGCCGGCCGTATCGCACCCAAACGCGGCCCCGCTCGCTGTCCCAACCGCGTACCCCGCGGTTGGGATCGCTGTATTTCAGCTCCGCCCAGGCCAGGCGCGCATAATGTTCCAGCCGCCGCTCCGCGGCCTCAGTTAGGAAGAGCGGGTCGGTCGAGGCAAAGAACGCGTTCGCCGCAGCCTCGCGTCCCGCGCTGTCGAGGCTCGCAAAGAGTTCCCGCCCCTGCGCTTTGAGCAGCGGGCTGATGTCGGCGAAGACTCGTCGCTCATCAGCTGCTAGCAGCGTGAGCGCCCGGTCGAAAGTACTGTCAGCGGCCGATCCGTAGCCCTGTTCATGGAGGCCGAGAGCCAAGAAGAGTAGGGGACGCGGATCTTTGGGAACCTGCAGCGCGAGCTGGCGGGCGATTCTGATGTACTCAGTCCAGGCGTCCGCGTCCGCCAGGTGACCGAGCAGACGGACGGCGGCGTCGACATGCGTCGGATCCGCCTCCAGCGCCAGCCGGAAGTGCTGGACCATGCGATCGCGTTCGTCCGACTTGAGATCTGCGAGGCGCACGACGTGCTCAGACTGGTTCCACCATTGTAAGGGGCACAGCACGGCACGATCCCAATGCGGATATGCGCGGCCTGTCGCTGCCGACTCCGGATCGGCCTCGGGATGCTGGATTGCCGAGCAGTCCAGCGGCTCGGCTGTGCGTGGGACGTTTACGAGGTCTTGCCAGTCCTCCCACCAGGTTTCGTAGATCAGGCCCAGCAGGTAGTGTAACCGCGCCCGCTCGGCCGGCGGCATCTCCGCGCCTTCGCGCTCTGCCGCTTTCCAGGCGCGCTCCAGCACGCGCTTCGCGTCGGTGAGGATTCGCTGACGGCGAAGCAACAAGCCGTACTCAAGCATCACTTCCGGATCTTCGCCCATCAGGTAAAAAGCGCGCAGCAGTGACTCCTCAGCCTCGCGCCGCAGGTCGTGCTCGGACTCCAGCTCGCCCGCAGCAGCGCTCAGGATGGCGCCGAGGCGTAAGTGCGCCGGGCCGAAGTCAGGTGCCTCGTCCGTGGCCCGCTGCAGTAGCTGCAGCGCCCTCGCCGTATCACCTTCGGTCAGTCGCTCCACGGCTTCCTGGTAGGTTTGCGGTGCCTGTGCCGCGTCGGCTTGGGCGATAGGCGCGCCTGGCAGCCCGGGACTGCCGGCAGCAACCATCAAGAAGATTGTTAGCTTGACACGCACGCGGCGACCTCGCTCTGTTGTCACGATTCGACGTCGGTGCCTCCGTTGAAGGCAAAGCTACGTAACTTGGGGAACGAAAGCCAAGTTGTATGCGGTACACCGAAGTACTCGCTAACAGCTGGGCGCGTTCAAAGCGCTTACGGAACCTACCCGGCTGCGTTACGATTGACTTGACCGGTTGATAGAGGTTGCGAAACGAATGCATAGCCATAAGAAGGGTGAGGTGATTCGAACGGCCGAGATCGCGGCCCGGGAGCGCTACCAGTTGCTGATCTCGCTGGTCGTACCGCGCCCGATCGGCTGGCTCTCGACGTTTTCCGCCGACGGTCGGGCAAACCTGGCGCCGTTCAGCTACTTCGCGGCGTTGGCAGATACTCCGATGTTGGTAGGTGCTTCGATTGGCCAGCGTGGCGGTGCGCCCAAGGACACGCTTCGCAACATCCGTGAGACAGGCGCGTGTTGTGTCAACGTCGTGACCGAGTCGCAGCTGGAGGCGATGAACTTGACGTCCGGCGACTTCCCGGCGGGCGTAAGTGAATTCGAGGCAGCCGGCCTGCCCATGGCACGCGCTGCCTTTGTGAACGCACCCTATGTGGGAAACTGCCCGGCTGTGCTCGAATGCCGCCTGTATCAGGAGGTCGATCTGGGCAGCCCATCGAGCACGTTGGTCATCGCTGAGGTCGTCGCCGTTCATCTCGATCCAACGCTCGAACGTGCGGCCGGCACCCAGTACGTGACGACGGAGTCACTTCGTCCGGTAGGCAGGCTGGCTGCACGAGCTTATGCGTTGATCGGTGAGATCAAGAAGCTAGACCGACCCAAAGTGGATTAGCGAAATGGCATTCTTTACACGAGAGTATGTCGACTACTTCAAGAAGTTAGCACGCAACAACAAGCGCGAGTGGTTCCACGCGCACAAGAAACACTACGAGCAGCATGTAAAAGCGCCGTTCAACGAGTTTGTGGCTGAGATGATCGACCGTATCAGCGTGCTTGACCCCGAGATCGACCTGGAGCCGCGAGAGGCGATCTTTCGGATCGCCCGGGACATCCGCTTCTCTAAGGACAAGACACCATACAAAACGCATATGGCTGCCGTGATCACGCCGGCTGGCAGGCAGGACGTGCAGTATCCGGGGCTCTACTTCTACTTCGGTGCGACGGGTGTCGGAATCGGCGGAGGCGTCTACAAGCCTGACAAGGAAAACCTGTATAGGATCCGGCAGGCCATCAAGCGCGACGGCAAGAAACTGGAGCGCGCGCTAAAAGCTAAAGCGTTCCGTGATCTATTCGGGGGTGAGCTGCGCGGCGAGCAGAACAAGCGCATCCCAAAAGAGTTCGCGGAGGCTGCCGAGCGGTTCCCGTTCATCGCCAACAAGCAGTTCTTCTATTTTGCCGAATACAGCGACCCTGCGGTGGTCTTGCGGAAGGATCTGGCCGGCTTTGTGTTACGGCACTACCGGACCGGGATGAAGGTGAACGAATTCCTGAAAGCGGCGATGAGCTGAATCAAGCCACGACCAGCAACGCCGTCGTATACATGATGACAAGCCCGGCTACCAAGCCCATGGCGTTGAGCGGTGCCGCCCAACCGGCCTCTGATTCGCGGCGGATGAGGCGGCCGAGCTCCCAGACGACCTGGAAGATCGCGCCGGCTCCAAGGGCAAGGAAGAAGACGGCCAGCGCCGGCTGGTAGGTGAACCCACCGATCCAGGCGCCTGCTATGGTCGGGGTTCCCGCCAGCGCGCCCAAAGCGATGAAGTGCCAGAGGGCCGGACGTTCCCGGGCGATCGGAGCGACGATCCCCAGCCCCTCGGTGGTGTTGTGGATGGCGAAGCCGATCACCAGAAAAGCGCCCAGCGATATCGCGCCGACTGAGTAGGCCGAGCCTATGGCAAGGCCCTCACCCAGGTTGTGCAGCCCGATCCCGAGCGCCACCATGTAAGCCACCCCGAGGTTATCCGACGCGCCGGGTTCACGGCTAGGCCGGCTGCGCAGCCAACGGCTGACGCCGACCAGGCCGAAGATGGCTCCCAGCGTACCCAGAACGATGAGTCCCATCCCTTGAAACGCCGCAGGAACTTGTTCGCGCAGCTCGAGCGCTTCGTCGAGCGCGTCGACACCCAGAAAGACCAAGAGGCCCACTGTCAAACTCAAGAAGAAGTGCATCCACTTCCGCTCGATTCGCCGGAGGAATGGGAACCAGAGAACGCCCAAGAAGACCGGGATTACGCCTACGTAGACACCCAAGAGTGTGAACGTCGCCAGATAGCGCGCGCTGGGCGCAGGCGATTGTGTGGCCACCTCGACTCCCGCACTGAACGTCAGGCCCGTACTGGTGAGGATCGTGATCTCATGCGGCTCGCCCTCGACCCATGGGTAAGCGGTTCGCAGCGTTGCGCCCCGCAACCTTGGGATCTTCGGGCCCGGCTCGATCTCGAACGGCCAGTAGGCCTCGTCGATGATCAGCTGTGCCACGGTGACCGGCTCCGGTCCACCGTTCACGACGTAGATCTCCATCTGGCCCGGCTCCGGCAACCGGATGCGCTGGACGGTCAACTCCTCCACCGGTGGAAAGGCGGCACGAAACACACCCAGCGGCCCGAAACGCAAGAAGACCACCGTCAAACCGGCGAGCAGCACAAGAGGTAACAGGCCGATCAGCCAGAGCTTCGCCCGGGTCATGCGCCGCGGCTCTCCTTTACGGGCCCGGCCGCCAGCGTTTGCGGTTGCGCGTCGAAGAAACCGACCCAACCGAGCTCGGCGAACTCGCTCTGGTGCGCGTGGAACATGTGAAGACCTGGGTTCTCGAGCTCGAACTCGAGGATGTGCCGCTCGCCCTGGCACATCATGATGGTGTCGGTCAACTCGAAGCGCCCGAGTTCCGTTCCTGTCCGATAGACGCGGAACATGCCGGCGTGAAGATGAAACGAGTTGACCGGGTCGAACTCGGTGATATTGACCAGATAGACTCGCACCGTCTCACCAACACGGACCTGGATCGGGTGCTTCTGGTAATGAAAGCCCACCGTGTTGACAGCATAAACTTCGTTCTCGCCATCGAAGTTCGTGTCGAAAGCGTTCATCACCATCACCAGCTCACGAGCCGGCGGTCGGCCACCCGGCGGATCGATGATGAAGGTTCCGTAGAGGCCTTTATGTATGTGCCGCTTGAGCGGCATCGTGTGGCAGTGGTAGAGGTGAAGGCCGTAGGGCTTCGCATCGAACTCGTAAGTGAACGACCCGCCGGGCTCGACGACCGGAAGCACACCGTCCATCTCCGGCGGATGAGTGCCATGGAAGTGAATCGTGTGGGGGTGTGACCCGCTGTTGGTGAAGTTCACCCGCAGTCGGTCACCCTCCGTGCAGCGAATCGTGGGTCCCGGGACGCGACCGTTGTAAGTCCAGGCCGGGAAGAACACACCCGGCGCGACTTCGACCTCCTTGTCGGTGGCGATGATGCCGTATTCGCGAAGTGTGCGGCCATCGGGCAAGCGGCTGCTGCGCCCGTAATCGAAATCGCTCAGATAGGCGACCGGGTCGAAATCGGCCGTCGAGACGTCGCCCACCGCCGCTGCGTGTTGAAGGTGGGGGGCGTTGGCGACCTTGTCGCTGCTCTGAGCGCGGGGCCGCAATCCGAGGACCGTGGCGGCCCCAGAAAGTCCTGCGGCGGCGGCGCCGAACTTGAACCAGTCGCGACGCGAGAGCCTAAAAGACATGTAGCCGAATCCGTGGTTCGATAGTTAGCCTGACCTAAATCCAATTTTAGGCCATACGAAAGTGTCTCAAAAAGATAGTGGTCTTGGGCGTCCAGTGCAATAGAGACTCATTCTCAACTGGACCGGCGTCAGCAGGGGAACCCCCGCTGCCCCTCTAGCTGTCCGGGAGCCTCCCCCACCCCGTCACGTTTGGCGATCGCTGGCCCGGCGTTAGATTGGCGGATCGCCACCAGCAGAAACGGGTCACAATCTGGGCCGACACGTGTGAAGAGACGACGCAGCCCCGAGTTGCTGGATCAACCGGAGCCCGACCCGGTGCGGGTGCGGGAGAGCCTGGCGGATCTGGCGCGGCTCAATCGCTACCTGGGTGGGATCGCGGCCCTGAACCGGCAATTGGGCCTGCTGCTCGGGGATCCGCTGCCCCGGTGGCTGCGAGTGCTGGATGTCGGCTCTGGAGCTTGCGATGTCTTGCAGGCTGTTGGCCGCTGGTGTACGCGTCGGGACATCGTCTTTGAAGGTGTGGGTCTCGACATCGGTAGCGAGACGGCGCGCCTGGCGGCGAGCTGGCTGGCGAAGGACGGTGACAAGCCGGCGATTGAGATCGTTCGGGGTGATGGCAGAAGCCTCCCATTCGACGATCGCAGCTTTGACGTCACGATCTGCAACACGTTCCTTCATCACTTCGATCCGGAGGCGGTCGTCCAGGTTTTGGGTGAAATGGCGAGGGTCAGCAAGCGAGGGATTGTGGCAAGCGATCTACGCCGGGATGTGTTTGGCTACTGCGGGGCCTGGATGCTGGCAAAAACCATCTGGCGGCGACACGACTACACGCGCCATGACGCCCTGGTTTCGATGCGAGCGGCGTACACGCTGGCGGAAGTGCGAGAGATGGCGGTTGGGGCTGGGCTTACGCCGGCGGTTGAGCCGCAGCTGTGGAACCGTTGGATTCTGCACTGGAAGCGGCCCGCATGAAGAGGAAGGGGGCGGAGGTCGTGATCGTCGGAGCGGGTCCGGCCGGTGCAGCGCTTGGTCTGCAGCTGGCCCGCCGCGGCCGCGATGTTATGATCCTCGAGCGTAGCCGCTTTCCTCGCGACAAACCGTGCGGCGATTGCGTCAACCCGGGAGCGGTCGCGGAACTTGTCCGGTTGGGAGTCAGGGACAGTCTATTACGCTCAATCAGACCTTTTCCGCTGAAGGGTTGGCGTGTGGAGTCGCCGGACGGTCGCTTCTTTCAAGCAGCTTTTGACCGCGAGGCCGGAAACGGCAACCGACGGCTCGCTTGGGCGGTGCGCCGCCGAGAGTTCGATGCCGCCTTACTTGCGGAAGCGCAGCGAGCCGGCGCCCGAGTAACATTCCGGATTCGCGTCTATGATCTGTTGCGCAAGAACGGACGTGTTGTCGGCGTGCTGGCGCGTGACGGCACGAGCGAACGCGAAATGTACTCGCGTGTTGTAGTCGGGGCAGACGGTCTCGGCTCGGTCGTGCAGCGGCGCCTTAGACTCACGAGCCGGCCGGCCCGCTTGCGTAAGCTCGCCTTAGTCGGTCACCTTCGCGGACCGATCGAGACGAGCGGATTCGGCGAGCTACGAGTCCGGAACGGGCGTAGCTGCGGGTTGGCGCCGCTTACGGGCGGCGGGAACGTGACGCTGGTGCTTCCCACGAGCGAGGCCGCCGCTGTCGCCGGGCGCCCGTTGGAGTTCCTGGCCGTGGCACTCCGGAATTTTCCTGAGCTGGCGGCGCGGGTCGAGCCAGTGGGATTGGAGGACTCGGTTAGCGTCACGGGCCCGTTCGACCGGCCGGTTCGGCGGCCGTGGTCGGCGGGGGCCGTGCTGATCGGTGATGCGGCTGGGTACTACGATCCCTTCACCGGACAGGGCATACACCAGGCGCTGCGTAGCGCCCGTTTGGCGGCTCCGGCCATCGCTGCGGCGCTCGCGGATCCGTCTGCTGAGGCGGCTGCGTTACGCAGATACGGGCGGCAACTGCGGCTGGAGCTGACGCCCACGCGAGTGCTGCAGCGAATCATCGAGGCTGCCCTTAACCGCCCCCGCGTCATGTCGCGTCTCATCGAGGGTCTGGCCCGGGGTGATGGTGCCGCGGCACGTCGACTACTGCGCGTGACGGGGGATCTGGCGCACCCGCTAACGTTGCTCGATCCCTATCTCTGGTTGCGGCTTGCGACCGGTATGCTGCTCGATTCACGGTCTGCTACACGAGTAAGAGATTAGAATGAAGACACACAACGAGATTCAGATTGCGGCGCCGCCGGACAATTGCTTCGCGGTTGCGGCTGACGTTGAACGTTGGCCAGAGATACTGTCGCACTACCGCTGGGTCCGATTCCAGCGGCGCGACGGGTTTGGGCGTGGCCTTGTAGAGATGGCGGCACGTCGAATGTTCGGGCCGCTTGGTTATCCGGTGTGGTGGGCCAGTGAGATGTGGTCGGATGAGTCCGTGCCCGTGGTGCGCTATCGGCACGTGGCCGGCGTCACAAAAGGCATGGAGGTGGAATGGCGCTTCACGGCGCGCGACGGCGGTACTCGCGTCGAGATCATCCACGATTGGCCACGCGGTCCGAACTGGCCACTGATCGGCCGCTTCGCGGCTAAACGGGTCATCGGTCCGGTCTTCATCCATCGTGTAGCCGGCATGACGTTAGAAGGAGTAAAGCAGAAAGCTGAGGCTTCGTGATCAGAACGAAGGAAGGCTCGACGCAAACGCGCCGTCGCGTTGCTCTGACGGGAATCGGCTGTCTGACGCCTGTTGGTGCAGGTGTGACGGGCTTGTGGGATGGCTTGAAGTGCCGGAAATCGGCAGTGCGGCGCGTCACGCGGTTCGATCCTCAGCCTTTCCGCAGCCAGATGGCGGCGGAGATCGACGGGTTCGATGCGGCCGACTACATGGAGGCCAAGCGGGCTCGCCGGTTGGACCGCTTCGGGCAATTCAGTGTCGCCGCGGCAGGTATGGCGCTGGCGGATGCGGCACTTGATCCCGCAGTTCTGCCGGCCGATCGCGTTGCCGTTCAAATGGGTTCTGCGCTGGGCGGCGTGGCCTACGCCGAGGAACAGCACGGAGTCTACATGTCGGAGGGTCCGCAAGAAGTCAATCCAATGCTCGCATTGATCGTGTTTACCGGTGCGGCCAGCTGCAACATCGCCATCGAGTTCGGGTTCACAGGTCCCAATTCGACGAACGGAATGAGTTGCGCCTCCGGCGCGATCGCGATCGGCGACGCCTTTCGCCTGATACGCGGCGGAGAAGCGGATGTCGCGCTGGCCGGCGGCGTCGAGTCACCGATTTCGCCACTCTGCTACGGCGCCTTCGCGATGATCCGCGCGATGTCCAAACGTAACGATGATCCTGCAACGGCCAGTCGGCCTTTCGATCGCGATCGCGACGGGTTTGTGATGGGCGAAGGTGCAGCGGTATTAGTGCTGGAGGAATGGGGAAGGGCCGTGCGGCGCGACGCGCGGATCTATGCCGAAGTGTGTGGTTACGGGACAACGAACGACGGCTACCATATGACGGCACCCCGGCCCGACGGATCGGAATCGGCCCGCGCCATTCAGCTCGCCCTCAACGATGCGGCCAGCGTCCCCGATGAAGTCGAGTACGTTAACGCGCACGCCTCTTCGACCAAGCTGAATGATCCTACCGAGACCAGGGCTATAAAGTCGGTACTGGGACAACACGCGTATCGAGTTCCGGTGAGTGGAACAAAGGGGTTCTACGGACACCCTTTGGGGGCATCGGGGGCGATCGAGGCGGCCATATCGGCTCTAACGATCTCGCGCGGTTGGGTGCCGCCGACCCTGAACCTCACTGCTGCCGATCCCGAATGCGACCTCGACCACGTCGCCGGTGACGGCCGCGACGTGAACGTCGGCTTGGCAATTTCAAACTCGTTCGGTTTCGGTGGGGTTAACGCGACATTGGTGTTGAGGGCGGCAGACTAGCGCTTCTTCGCCGAGGCCCCTTTCTTCGTACCCTCCTTCTTTGTCTTGCGTGGGCGGCTCTTCCCAAAGCTGCCACGCCAGAGTTTGCCCCGCCGCGTCTTCTTATCTCCTTTTCCCAAATTCTACCTCCGGGCTTGCTGAGTGGAGGCGCCCCGGCTTCGCTTTCTCGAGGGGCGGCCGTATTCAAGCCGATGGATAACACACTAGCGGTCCAAGTAGCAACTGGACTCGGGCAAACCGCTCAGGAGGCGGCGGGTCTCCCCTTCTTCTTACCGGTCGTAGATGTAACGATAAACTCGCCGATCGATCTGTAGAAATGGGCCCGGTGGGCTGTCCGCCTCGCGGACTGTGCCCGAGATAACCTGCTGGATCTCCAGGCGGTGCGGAATCAAGGTTGCCGGCTCGGTCAGCAAGCGCACGGTATTCTCGATCTCCAGTTCCTCGAACAGGACCTGACCCGCCGCCTGCTTCCCCGCCATCCGCTGGAGTATCAACTCCAGCAGGCTCCGCACTTCGCCCGCGTCCGGGTACGACAGCATCTGTAGCATCACGCAGGAACGAGGTGGTGCGCTCTCGGAACAGGGCGAGTAGTCGATCAGCGTGAACTCGTAGTAGAAGGGAATCATGGTGTTGGGGATGAGCGGGCTCGATTCCTCGTTCTCGTATCCGTACAGCTCGCCGACTTCGAACTCTGCACCGACCCAGGTGCCCACGAGCGCGTTCCATTCCTCCGCTGCCCGGCTTTGCAGAAAGGCCTCGGACAACATGGATTCGAGGAAAGCGGCCGCCTCTGCCCTGAATACGCGGATCGAATCGAGCATCGGTTCGAAGAGCGATCGTGTGCGCTTGACCAGCTCATCCAGTCCGGCAAGTCGGAAAAAGTGGCCGTCGCGACTCACGATGTAATCGGCTGAAACGGAACCAAGTTGGGCTTGAAATACGGCCAGTGGATCGGAGCCCGCGCTGGCGGACGCGCCAGGCTGGTCCGCGATCCGGAAATCCGCCGTTTCGATCAGTAGGCCGTCCTGATGAGGCATGACCTCGAGGCTGTGCGAGAAGACGACAGCGAAGCTGGAGCTGTCCCGTGGCGTGCGTCGGAATCGACTGCGCGTTGCCTCGACGCTGGCGCTGAGACCCTCCGGCCAGGCGAAGCCGATCCGCACCAGCTTGGCGGCGTCGACGGCTTCCTGGGCTCTACTGGGTGACGCCAAGACCAGCGGCAGGAGGAAGAACGCGGCGCCGACCATGGCCGGCCGGGAATATCGGGTGTGCTTGAGCATAACCCATTTAAGCTAGCGCAGTCTCGGTCAAGCTCCAACGCCGGCCGGCGGCCGTGTCTTGACGGTTTCAGGCCACGCCATACCTTAGAAGCGGCTGGTGGAATGATTTGTGGCCGCTTGCAACCACCATAAAAAAAGCCTAAAAAGCCGGGCGCCGCGGACCCGACAACTGCGGCGACTTCACGAAGCGAAAGCTGAGAAGTTCAACGCGACCCGTGCTCACTTACCGCCGGGTCGCGAGTTTTTTTGGTAGCGCCGAGTCCGCCAGAGGGAAGAGCGTAATGCCAGACTTCCGAAAGCTGATCGAGAACGGCAGCGCCCATCTATTCGACGGGGCGATCGGCACCGAGCTGTACCAGAAGGGCGTGTTCATCAACGTTTCCTATGACGAACTCAACCTCAAACGTCCTGACCTGGTCCGTGAGGTCCATCGATCCTATCGGGAAGCGGGCGCCGAGATCCTCGAGACCAATACCTTCGGCGCCAACCGTGTCCGCCTCGAGCATTTCGGTATCGGCGACAGGGTGAATGAGGTCAATGAGGCGGGAGCTGCGCTGGCGCGCGAGGTTGCAGGGGATGATCTGTACGTCGCCGGCTCCGTCGGGCCGCTGGGCATCCGGATCGAACCCTACGGACCCACATCACTGGACGAGGCACGGAACTACTTCCGCGAGCAGGCTGAAGCGCTCGCCGTCGGCGGTGCCGACGTCTTCATCGTCGAGACGTTCAGCGACATCCATGAGATCGAGCAGGCTATCCTGGGATGCCGCGATGCTGCCGACCTGCCGATCATCGCGCAGATGACCGTCCAGACCGACGGTAACACGTTTTATGGCTATGACCCCGCCCGTATCGCGCGGCACCTGGATGATGCCGGCGCCGACGTCATCGGTGTGAACTGCAGCGTCGGTCCGGCGATGATCCTCAAGGCCATCCAAAGCATGGCGGAGGTGACCAACCGGCCGCTCTCCGCGCAGCCCAACGCTGGGCTGCCCCGTGAAGTGGAAGGCCGCAAACTGTACATGGCGTCGCCGGATTACTTCGCCAAGTACACGCGGCGACTCGTTCAGGCGGGCGTGCGGTTCGTCGGTGGCTGCTGCGGAACGACGCCCGAGCACACTCGCGCCATGGCCGCGCAGGTTCGCGCGTTGCGCCCACGTCGGCGAGTGGTGGTGGTGGAGGAGAAGGTCAAGGAGGTGAAGCGCCGCGAGGCGGAACCCGGAGTCGAGCCCGTACCCACGCCGCAACGCTCGCGAATGGCTCGCAAGATCGCGGCGGGCGAACTGGTCACGAGCGTCGAGATACTGCCCCCTAAAGGGGGCGACCCCGCCGACGTGCTGGAGAAGGTCGGCCGATTGAAGGCGGAAGGCGTGGATGCGGTTAACGTGCCCGACGGGCCCCGGGCGATGATGCGCATGGGGGTGCTGGCGACCTGTTCGATCGTCGAGCGCGAAATAGGCCTCGAGACCATCCCCCACTATTGCTGCCGCGACCGCAATCTGCTGGGGATGATGAGCGATCTCTTGGGCGCGCACGCTTTGGGACTGCGGAACCTGCTGATCATCACCGGTGACCCACCGAAGATGGGACCCTACCCGGACGCGACGGCCGTCTTCGACATCGACTCGGTCGGTTTAACAAACGTGGTGCGGAAGATGAATCACGGGCTGGACCCCAGTGACAACTCGCTCGGATCTCAGACGCGCTTCTTCATCGGCGTCGGTGTAAACCACGCCTCCGTCGATCCCGACTACGAGATCAGCCACTTCGAGTGGAAGGTCGATGCCGGAGCACAGTTCGTGGTTACCCAGCCCATCTTCGACGTCGAGCAGTTCCTCCGATTCATGGCACGCATCGACCACGTGCGAATTCCCTGTATCGCGGCCGTTTGGCCACTGGTCTCCTACCGAAACGCTGAGTTCCTCAACAATGAGGTCCCTGGCATCGAGGTGCCCGATTGGATTCTCGAGCGGATGCGGGTAGCCAGCGAGGAAGGTAAGGAGGCGGGCATGGAGGAGGGTCTGGCTATCGCCCGCGACATGGTGGCCGAGCTGCAGCCTCATGTTCAGGGTGTACAGGTCAGCGCTCCGTTCGGCAAAGTCGACTTCGCTCTCGAGGTTTTCGAGGCGTTGGAGGGTTGGGCTGAGCGGGACAAGAGCGCGATTGTCTGATCGGGAGGCCTCAGCAAAAAGGGGCTCCGCCGGGACATTCCGGCGGAGCCCCTTTGTTAATGTTGCAGTTAATGGGAGCGCTCGTGCCCGTTTCGTTCCTCACTCCGGGTGGCCCAAACCCGGTGCGATCGTCAGTGCGGCCCAGACACCGGCATGGTCGGAAGGCCACAGCCCAGAGGGTGTCCTGTCGCCCTGCGTCCCACCGATCACCTGCGCCTTCACCGAGCCCTGGAACTGTCCCGTCTCCTTGGTGAACTTGTCGCGGTAGAAGACGAAGTCGATCCGATGGAACAGCTGGGAAGTCGCGTTCAACAGATCCGGGGCCTGGTTGGAGGTGTAGCCAGCGCCGCGCTGGGGACCGATCAGCCAGGCGTCGACGAAGCCCTCATCGCGCACCGTCTGATAAGTGGCCGTCGTGCTCCCATCGTCGTCGGAGTTGAAGTCGCCGACCATGATCACGGGATAGGGCGACTGATTCACGATGAATAGCAGTTCCTGAAGCTGCAGGGACTGCAGAAATGCGAGATCCGGGTTGACCTCCCCGTTGGGACCGACGTCGGCCGGCTCCAAATGAGTGTTGACGAATCTGTACGCCAGATTCTTGAAGGTGATGTCCACAGAGGCCCAACCGCTGGGCTTGTAGATGATGCTTCCATCGGGCAACGGGATTGGCAGAGGAGCGGCGAAGTTGCCAGCGGCCGCGTTGCTCCAGGCCACGTCGTCCCGCACCAATACCACATCGAAGTCGGTGAGGCGGATCTCATCGAGGCTGCCTGTCCCGAAGTCTATGATCGGCAACTCGATGTCGAAGTTCGCGGTCATCGATGCTGCAGTGTAAGACAGCCCTCGCGCGTCTAGAGCGTCAATCAGAATGTCGAGGAAATCCAGTACCGTGTCGGTGGCTGGTTGCGCGAAATCTGCCGGCGACTGGTAGCGGTAGAGAGCAATCTCTTGCAGACCCACCACGTGCGCCTTGGCCGTCGCGATCTTGGCGGCGATGGCATCGGCCCGCTCGGCGAAGTTAGTCGCCTGCACTTGTCCCCAGATCTGCGCGACCGCGACCGGAATCTCAAGCGGATCCTCAACGAGCAACAGGTCTTCCACCCGTGCACCCCAGAACACGTTGTAGGTTACGACGTTGAGGGCTGGGGAGCCGGCCCGCGCAACGGTCAAGTCGGGTGGCGTCGGCCCCATGACCGAATCCCGATCGCAGCCACCGAGTACCAACCCGAGAGCGAGTAGTGCTAGCGTTAGCTTCTTCATCTTGACCTCCTGTTTCATGTTGCCCTTTGGCAGAGACCGGGTGCGGTCGGCGGCCGGTCACCTTGCTGCGATGCTCGCCGTAGAGATTGCGGCGCCGGGGTCAAGCGGCAGTCAAGCGTGCTCCGCCACATGATCTGAGCGGCAGTGACAGAAGGATTCCTGCGTGTGGATGAGTCTGGTGGGCTGCTACTAAGAAGCTCTGTTAGCAGGCCGTGCAGGTGCAGGACGACGATCGCACCGCGAGAGGTGTCCGAGTCCTCGCGAACTGATAACGCTTCTACCATGGCTGAGGTCCCAGGGTACTGGCAAAACGACAATTCCAACCAACCTCAGCCCGTCCTCGAATCCAAAGGTGTTAGAGTCTGAACTTCAGATCAATGATTTGCGTCACAGATCTTGAGTGAGCGGTGGGAAGGCCTGTTTGTGTCGCTCGGGGCGACCGTCACTAGCGACAACCCACGAACTTCACACTGCTTTGCCGGTCGCCGACGGTCTCTTCCAGCCGGCTGAGCACGTAATCGATGTCCTCCTCCGTGGTCGCCACGCCGAGCGACAGCCGGATCGCGCAATGCGCGTCTTCATCGCTGAGGCCCATCGCCGTGAGGACGTGGGACGGTTCCGGGTTGCCTGATTTGCAGGCGGAGCCCGAGGAGAAGTAAACACCGTGCCGGTCGAGGAAGAGTACCAGAGACTCGCCCCGCATCCCCGGAAGCGTCAGGTTTAGAGTGTTCGGCAGCCGCTGGTCGGGGTGTCCGTTGAGGCGCGCATCGGGTACGACTCTGCGAATGCCGGCCTCCAGTTTGTCACGCAGCCGCCGCACCCGCTCCATCTCCTTGTGGTTGAGGCGCCGGACGGCCAACTCGCAGGCTTTTCCGAACCCGACAATGCCGGGGACGTTCTCGGTTCCGGCGCGGAGTTTGTGCTCCTGGCCGCCGCCGTGGATGACTGGCGCCAGCTCCAAGCCCTGGCGCAGGTACAGCGCTCCGACGCCCTTGGGACCGTGGATCTTGTGGCTGGAAAGCGCCAATAGGTCGACGCCCAGCTCTTCGACGTCCAGCGTCAGCTTGCCCAGTACCTGCACCGCGTCTGTGTGGAAGGCGGCGCCGTGCCGGCGCGCGATTGCGGCCAGCTCGGCGATGGGCTGAAGGGTTCCGACCTCGTTGTTAGCCATCATCACGCTTACCAGGATCGTCTGCGGTTGGATGGCCGAGGCCAGGGCATCGGGGTCGAGTCGTCCGTTGTGATCAACCTCTAGGTAGCTGATCTCGAAGCCATGATCCGCCAACGCCTCGCAGGTGCGGAGCACGGCGGGGTGCTCGATCGTAGTCGTGATGATGTGATTGCCATCGCCGCGGCGCGCAAAGGCGATGCCCTTGATCGCCAGGTTGTCGGCTTCCGAGCCGCCGCCGGTGAAGACGATGCGCCGGGCTGTGCAGTTGAGCGCCTGGGCGACTTTCCGGCGCGCGGTCTCCACCGCATCCTTGGCTTCGTTTCCGCGGCTATGGATGCTGGAGGGATTGCCGTACTCGTTTTGCAAGAATGGTAGTATCGCCTCGAAGACCTCCGGGTCCAGCGGCGTTGTAGCATTATGGTCCAGGTAAACCCGTCGTCGCGGTTTCTCCGCCTTCGCCACGTGAACGATCGCTTCACTCTCGTCGTCCACGACGTCGCTCGTGCCGTTGCCGCTCTTGTCCTT
>JBFJOD010000084.1:0-15139 GCA_041617795.1 Gemmatimonadota bacterium
CATCATCGCCGGCGGCCAGCAGCAGTTCAATTTCGACGGTGACCTCACCGACCGGCAGGTACAGGGGTTCGCCGAGATCGAGTTCCACAATTACTGGGAGATCGCCACGTTCTGGATCCACCGCCCTTCCGTCTTCGACGACCGGCTGACGCGCGGCGGACCGGTGGTGAAGCGTCCGGGAATCAACTTCTGGTTCCTCGAGGCCAGCACGGACTCGCGCCGAAACCTGGTGCTCAACTTCAACCCCACTTACGGCTGCAGTAGCGAGGGTGCTTGCGACTACGAGTTCAATCTGGGTGTCACCTACCGGCCGGTCCCGAACGTTTCCGTCAGCTTGAGTCCCGGCTTCGCGCACGAGAAGACGACCTACCAGTACGTGACTTCGGTGGAAGACCCGACGGCGACCAGCTTCTTCGGCAACCGCTACGTGTTCGCCGACCTCGAGCAGAAGTCGCTTTCGATGCAGACACGTCTGAACGTCACCTTCACCCCTACGCTGACCCTCGAGGTTTTCGCCCAGCCACTGATCTCCAGCGGTCGCTTCACGAATTTCAAAGAGTTCAGCGCGCCGCGCACGATCGATAAGAGCGTCTACGGCCAAGACATCGGTACGATAGCCGAAGCAGACGGCAACTACATCGTCGACCCCGACGCCGCCGGGCCGGCGGAGCCATTCGAACTCGAGAACCCCGACTTCAATTTCCGCTCGCTGCGCGGCAACGCCGTGCTGCGTTGGGAGTTTCAGCCGGGCTCCACGCTCTTCCTGGTCTGGACGCAGGAGCGCAGCCACGAAGCGGCGGTCGGTGACTTCGACTTCGGCCGCGATGTGGACGCGCTATTCAACGCCCGTGCCAACAACATCTTCCTGCTGAAGATCAACTACTGGTTGCAGCTCTAGCATACGGGCCAGATTGACTGCCGAGGCCCGAATCCAGATGTTGTCAGGCGATGAGCGACTCGAATCCTGATGAGTTGGCGGCTCACCGTCTCCACCTCCCAACCGTAGTAGCCATGGCCTGCGTTGCCTACACCAGTGCCGTGGCCCTGCACGAGCTGGGTCACGCGCTGGCTGGTTACGCCGTCGGCGGCCAGCCGACTCTCATCTCGAGCACCGACGTGCGCGGCGATTGGGGCGACGTCGGGGCGCTCGATGTCATGTTGCTGGGTGTCTCGGGGTCGCTGGTGAATTGGCTGCTGGCCATCCTCGGCATCGTCTGGTACCGGCGCAGCGCTGATTCGTCCGGCGCGAAGCTCTTTCCCTGGCTGCTGATCACCGTGAACGGTTTCCTGGCCGCGACCTACATGATCGTATCGCCGCTGTTCGGCTTCGGTGACTGGATGACGATCCTGTGGCGCTTCGAGCCACAACTGATTCTCCGCGTCTTCGTTGTCGTCATCGGCGCCAACGTCACGCTCGCCTGGTTCGGGCTCGTGGCTAAATGGCTCGGACACATCGTCGCCGCCGTTCCTGAATCGCAGCGCGTTGAAGTCGCCGGCAGACTCGTGCGTACCGTCTGGCTGACCGGCGGCGTGGTGAGCGGAGCCGCCGCCCTCTGGTCGCCGACTGGCGTGTTGCGCGCCCTGCTGCTGGCGCTACTCGGCTCGATGGGCGCGACTTTCTTGATGCTGCCCGCAGCGCGCCTGGCCAGGTCGCATCGCTGGGCCAACGCCACGACCGCCTGGACCGGTGTTAGACCCCGCATCGGGTGGATCGGCATGGGCCTCCTGTCCGCTGCGATCTTCATTTTCGTGTTCGGCCCCGGCATCCAACTCTGACCGCTTCGAACCAGGCTTCACGTTGCTCAGCGGCGCGTCGCCGAGTCTACCCGCGCAACTCTTGAGTTCCTGACTGGGGCGCGTGTCCTTCCATCGCTTGCCAGCAACTACATCACTTATGGCGCGCCGAGCCAGCGATAGCTGCCTTGGCCGACGCCATTTCGCGGAGACCACTAGCGGCAGGAGCGCGAGTTGGCGCCCACGCCATGTCTTCCCTCTGCGGCTCAGCTCCGCCGGGATCCGGCGATGCGGGGAGAGACGATGCCGGAGTTAGCCGGCGGTACTGCACGCCGCCGGCTATTCTTCCTCTGACGGCCGCTTCCGCAGCTGCTTGACCTGCTTTCGTCGTCGTTTGCTGCGCAACCGCTCTTCCTTGGCTGCTCTCGGCGGCCGCGTCTTCACCCTGCGTTTGGGTACCTCCAGAGCCGCGGCCACCAGCTCCTGCAATCGTGCGATGGCCAGCTCCTTGTTTTGCTGTTGGCTGCGTTCCTTATAGGCAACGACCCGCAGTACACCATCCTTGCTGATCCGGGTGGCCAGGCGCCGGAGGATGCGCCGCCGCTCCTCTTCGTTCACAGCGTTAGTGGTCAAAACGTCCCAGCGCGCCTCGACCCGCGTCTCGCGGCGGTTGACATGTTGACCGCCCGGGCCACCGGCGCGGGAGGCCCGGAAGTTAATCTCCTCGGTGGGAACAACATAAGAGCGGCCCATGAGTACGTACGCCGTATTGCTGAAGGTCAACATCGAATTGCACGTATACATATTATACTAGGAATTCGCGCAGGTTATTTGATCGTTCTACGACCGCTGGTCGAGCACCCAACCGTTCGATGACTGCCATGAACAAGACGACGACACGCGCCATCTTGATTGAGCGCCATGGGTCACCCGATGTCCTGGTAGAACGCGACGCGCCGCTCCAGGATCGCGGGCCTGGCGAGGTTCTCCTGCAGGTCGATGCGGCCGGCGTCAACTTCGCTGACCTGATGATGCGCGCCGGGCTCTATGGCACCGTACCGCCGCGCCCTTACAGCCCCGGCTTCGAGGTCGCTGGCACGGTGATTCGCGCCGGCTCTGACGCGAAGGGCTGGCGTGACGGCGATCGCGCCGTCGCCCTAATCCGCTACGGCGGCTACGCCCGCGAGATCGTCGTCTCAGCCCATCAACTGTTCCGCTACCCCGAATCGCTGACACCTGTCGAAGCGGCGGCGATCCCTGTGGTCTTCCTCACCGCCTGGGTGTGCTTGTTCGATGCCGGTAACTCGCGCGAAGGTGAGACGGCGCTCATCCTCGGTGCGGGCGGCGGCGTCGGTACCGCGGCCGTGCAGCTGGCGGTTCGACACCGGATGCGGGTGATCGGTACCGCCGGCACGGATCGCAAGCGATCCTTCGTCACGACCGAGCTAGGCGCTGAGGCGTGTTTCGATTCGCGTGGCGACTGGGAGCCGGAGGTGCGCCGTCTGCTCGGCGATCGCAGCATCGATATCGCACTCGATCCCGTCGGTGGAAAGGCGACCCGGGCCTGCCGCAGGCTCCTCGCGCCGCTCGGCCGCCTGGTGTTCTATGGCTTGAGCGATGCGGTACCTAAGCGGAAGCGGAGCTGGCCCCAGGCGGCCCGCGCCTGGCTCCGCACGCCACTCGTTCACCCGCTTTCCCTGGTCGAGCCCAACATCGGCGTCTTCGGTGTTCACCTCCTGCACCTGGGAAAGAAGGAGCACCTCCTTCGGCCCGCGCTCGAGGGTATCTATCGAGCTGTGACGGCCGGCGAGCTGCGGCCCATCATCGATCGGGTCTTTCCCCTCGATCGCGACGGTGCGGTTGAAGCGCACAGCTACCTGCATGCTCGCCGTAACTTGGGCAAGGTGGTGCTCAGCGCTTCGGAGCTATAAGATCCAGCGGGCACCCAACGCCAAACCAACCAGCACGGAACGACTGTATGTCACGGCCCGAGAAGCAGCGCCCGGACTTCGACCACTATTTCATGGGCCTCGCCATGGCCGTCCGTACGCGAGCCAACTGTATTGGCAGCCGCGTTGGTGCCATCCTCGTTAAAGGCCACCGCGTGCTGACCACCGGCTACAATGGCACGCCTTCCAAGATGAAGAACTGCATGGACGGTGGCTGCGAGCGCTGCGCCCACCCGGAACGTTTCGAATCTGGACAGGGCTACGACCTCTGTATCTGTGTGCATGCGGAGCAGAACGCCTTGTTGCAGGCGGCTCGTTTTGGGATTTCGGTCGAGGGTGGAACCGTTTACTCGACGATGCGGCCCTGCTTCGGCTGTACGAAGGAGCTACTGCAGGCGGGCGTCGACCGGGTCGTCTACATCCACGACTGGCAGCACCCCGATCCGGCCTTCCAGCATGAGTATAACCGCATACAAGCCCGTTTCTCCGGCGGCATCAACCAGCTGGATATCGAGGATCCGGACCGTGACTGGGCTCTACCCGAGAAGAAACCCTCTAAATGACTACCTGCTGACTTCCCAACAGACCACCGAAGAAGTCTTCGAAGTAACGCCGACGCGTTGGACCCCGAGCCGGCTTAGCGACGCTCAGAAGGCAAGCCTAATGCGCTGGCAGCCCGTGGATGTAGTCCCTCAGCTGCCGATTCTCGTATACCGCCTCGCCGAGGTGCGCCCTGACCACGTCGCCGATAGAAACGATGCCGACCAACTGCCCGACGTCCATAATCGGGAGGTGACGGACCCTGTTCTTGGTCATGACCCCCATGAGGTAATCCAGTTGGTCACCGGGCACGCCCACTACCACGTCCCTGGTCATGACATCCTGCACCAACGCGGGGCAGCCGGCCGCGTCCTGCGCTGGCTTTTCGAGTTGGACGCACTGCTCGCCGCACATCTGCAGGACATCTCGCTCCGTGATGATTCCGACCACCCCACCATCCTTTCCCGTAACGATCAAGGCACCGATCTTGTGATCGTTCATTGTGCAGATCGCATCGTGAACCGTGCGATCCGGCCCGATCGTCACGACACCCCTCCCCTTCTCCAGTAGAATGTCGCTGGCGCGCATGTTGGGGCTCCTTTTGACAGGCACCCGCGGGCCCGGCTGGGTGACCTAGGGCCGAGGGCTTAGACTAGATCAACGATACCTGCTCCATTCAACAATTGCACATCGAAAGTATTCGCGCCAGCATTTGTTACATGTGTAACACTTCCTACGTCCTGCTCGTGTGCGGAAACAAATGGCGGCCGGTCACCGAGCTGCGAAGTACTATCGTTACTTAGGGGCTCTAGCGAATCTTCCCCGGCCCCGACTCACCAAGATGGTCGAACAGACCGACATCCGGTGGCCAACCCCCGTCGAGCCGTCGTCGACCGCGATGCATGCTGAATGCTGACGACCACCGGGCCATTAGGCTTCACTTCAATTTCGCCGTCAGGAGCCTCTGGGTTCCCAGTCTCGATACCGGACATGCGCAGGTCCGACTCCAGGCCGGACCTTGTGGCGCTTGATCTGGATCACCAACCACTCGAACCACTCATCGAACTTCGGCTGTTCCTGTTCAGCACGGGCCGTCTCGATCCAGACGTTCAACTTGTCCCACGCGTCGATCGCGACACCGCCCATCAACTCCCAGGCGATGTCCAGGTCGATCATCCGCTTGTAGACCAGGATGCCCACGGCCTCCAGCGTGAGGCTGAGCTGGATGGCTGCATCCTCGCAAGTCGGGTCGCACTCACGAAGCTCCTTCGCGCTGATGCCGTCCGGCAGCGCCAGCACCAGTCGCAGAGCCCGCGCGAAGGCGGGGTTTTGAAACGAACGAGCCAGTTCGATGGCGGCCATGTCCCGGCGCTGTTGCCGGTATTGCAGAAGCTGCACGATGGCGAACCACAATCCGCCGACGACGATAATCGCCCCGATGATCTCAGCTATGTTGGCCAGCGTGTTCAGATCCATCAGCTCCTCCGCACCACATCTTCTGTTGTCTGACTACCCGCTATCCATGGCGCCAGGACCATGAGGGTGGACCAGGCCTGATCCGGCGTTACCCCGATGCGCCGCCCCTGTTCGCCGTGCAGGACCTCCGGCCACGCACCGAGCGCGTAGTCGCGGTACAAATTCATGATCTGATGCCAGTGACGTTCAGCCGACTCCACTCGACCCGCGCGATACTCAGCCAGGCAGACCCAGCCGCTGTAGAGTGGCCAGATCGCACCGGCGTGATAGCCGTCCGGCTGATAATCGGGGTGCGAGCGCGGCAGCATCCTCACCCCCCAGGGCGCCGTGAACTCGGCGCTGGATACACGCTCCAACCATCTGGTGCAGCGCTCCACCCGTATCGCGCCGAGCGCCAGCGGCACCGAGGTCATCACCGTCTCTGTCATGTCCAGCGATCCGTCAACAAGCCGGCCGTTCGCGTAGCGACCCTCGAGGGGGTCGTAAAACGAAAGCTCTAAGCTCGAGCGCGCCGCCGCTGCTCGATACGCTAGCTCTTCGGCAAGCTCGAGCTTCCCAAGTCGGCGAGCGGCGATCTCGAGCTCCTGGAGCGCCGCCACCCAGACGCCCGCCAGATACAAAGACACGTGGTGACCGCCGAAGGGTCCGAACTCGATCCAGCCGTGACCGACCCCGCTGTTCTCGATCAGCCCATCGCCGTCACTATCGGTCGACAGACAAAACTCGTAGGCCCGCACGATCCGCGGCCACTCGCGCTGCACGGTTCGCTCGTCAGCGGTTACCGCCAGGTAGCGGGCGGCCAGCAACAAGTAGAGCGGCGTCGAGTCGGCGGCATCGTAGTGCACGACACCGCTGGTCGTACACTCATGCAGGATCTTGCCGGTGATGTCCTGGTGGCGACCGAGGAACTCCAGAACCTCGCGCACGACATCGGACTGGCCGGCTGCCAGACTGGCGAACGATGTCCAGACGGCGTCGCGGCCAAAGAACCACGCGTAGCCCGGACGCCCGTCAGAGAAATCACCAGGGCGCGAGGGCGCGTAGCCGGCGACGAGAGAGGTGCCGAGCCCGGGCACGTGGACCCGGTAGGTTGAGAGGCGCCATTTCGCCCACTCGATCGCTTCATTCACCTCCGAGTCACGGTCCGGGTCTGCACCGGAATCCCTTGCCCGACTCGGTAGCCGGGTGCCCCGCTGCGCCTGCCGCGCGTCAGACCGATGCCGTGCCCAACCGGCCGGATCGACGGCGCTTGCTGGATCTTCGCCAGCTGCCGCTCCGATCAACAGAATCCGGACGGGCTGGCTGAGGTCGAACTCGACCTGCAAGCGCACGCGCGAGCGTTCGGCATCGGAGATGTTGGCTACGGAGAGGACGGCCGGCGCGGGATTCACGCGAACGCCTAACCACTCGCCGGTCTCGGCACGAATGCCGACAGCGCCGCCTTCCACGCAATACTGCAGGCGGCCGGTCGAGCTAGGCGGATAGGGCCACATCAGGCGGAGGTCGGATTCGAGGCTGAGCTGAAGCTGGGGGTGACGATGGCGCTGAAGATCCGGTTGATGGAGATCTTGTTCGGGTTCTTTCGCGGGCTCTACGGCGGCGGTTGGGCGGAGTTCGACGAGCACGGCGGGGCGGGCGGGGGCGACGGTGGTGCGCTCCTCGACGGTTTGGCCCGCGAGGCTCAGCCGACGGGTGATGACACCAGGCTCGATTCGGTAGTCCGCCGTCGCGGCCTCCGTTTCGCTCGTGGCATCCAAGATAGACAGGGCCCAACGGTTGATGGCGCGGTTGGGGTGAAACCAGATCTCGTCATGACCTGTACGTTCGCGGCCGACCAGCAGGGCCCGGCTGCCGGCCAGTGTGTAGGTCTCGTCAGTCGCCTCGCGTTCGAGTGAGATGTCGTCACCTGCCTCGAAAGCGGCGCCGGAAGCGTCCGGCAACTCCGGCGGCAACGGCACCTGGGGATCGAAGCTTATGCCGGGCTCGGGCCGCCGCCATGATCCGCCCAACAAGCGGGCACGGCCACCGTTGGGCGCCACACGCTCAAGCGCGTTACGGATCAAGTGCTCGAGATGAGGCCGATGCGTTCTGCCGCGCGCCGCGAAGTTGACATAGCCGCCCACACAAAGAACCCAACCATCCCCAATCATGTATTCCCAGGCCAGACGCCGGCCGGCGTTCATCGCTATGTATGACTTCTGAACAGCGATGACCCTACCCTGCTTCGGCCATGTGGCGTCCGAATACCCGTAGCGAACATAACGCTCTCCGAGTTCGGGGTCCCAGGTGTACGCTCCGCTTCCAAGTCCTTCGAACAGCGGATGGCCGCGAAAACTCTGCAGTCCGCGCACGCGCGTCAGGACGCTGAAACTTCCAAAGGCAAGGTCTTCCGGCTCATCGGACCACGACGCTTGCGTCGTCTCGTTGGGCGCGACGTCCTCCCAATCCAGCTGGGCCGGCAGCGTTACAGCGGCGAGCGTCAACAACAGTCCGCCCCCGGCTTTGATGTGTGAGTCCAAGGCTAGGCGCTGGGCGGCGTCGAGATCGGGAGGGTTCGACCAGTGGAACCAGATCGTCGCCGGGTGCAGGGCGAGCGCCTCCTCCAGCTGGCTGCATTCGATGACTTGCGAGTTGATTCCAGAGGCCGTTGCGAGCCAGGCAAGCGCCGCTGCGGCTTCCTCGTCGGCGGCTGCGTCTGCCTGAACGAAGAGGACGCCCGGCTCACCTGTCTGTCGAGACTGGTCTGGTCGGCGGTTCACGTGATTAGAATGAGATCATCGACAGGGTCGAAGCCAGGGGTCGGACGGGTAGGGCCCTGGCGCCTGGCACATCTCCTGCGCCTGAAGCCTCCAACGCGATCTGCCGGTCGCCGGCACCAGACCGGCGGAAGTCGCGCCAACGTGGCAGCCGCGCCAAGCGGCCGGCCACGGCCCCAGCCATTACAAGGAGTGGGAGATGGGCAGCAAAGCAGAGATCGCCGTGCTGGGAACGGGCAATATCGGGCGGGCCATCGCCCTCGGGCTGGCGGCGGCCCGGCACTTCCAACCTGGTGAGATGGTCCTGACGCGTCGCAACGCGGACCACCTGAAAGACCTTGCCGAGCAGGGATTTCAGACGACATCCGACAACCGGGCCGCGGTACGGCAAGCGCCGATCGTAATCGTTGCAGTGGAGCCACAACAGCTGGACGGGCTGCTGCAGGAGATCGCGCCGGCCCTCGATCCCGAGCGCCACTTGCTGGTCTCGGTCGTCTCCGGTGCCAGCACGAAGGACATCCTCCGCCAGGTCGGAAAACAGCTGGCGGTCGTCCGCGCCATGCCCAACACGGCCATCGCCCTCGGCGAATCAATGACCTGCCTGTCCGCGAACTCAGTGGGCGGCGACCGGATCGGTGATGCCATCGCCATATTTGACGCCGTCGGCAAGACACTGGTCATCGAGGAAGAGCTGATGGTACCGGCCACGGCGCTCTGCGCCTGTGGCGTTGCTTTCTTCTTGCGCTCGGTACGGGCCGCCTCGCAGGGCGGCATCGAGATCGGTTTTCATCCGACGGAGGCGCTGGTCATGGCGGCGCAGACCGCGCTCGGCGCGGCCTCGCTCGTGCTCCGACAGGCCAATCACCCCGAAGGCGAAATCGATCTGGTGACGACGCCGCGGGGTTGCACTATCGCCGGCTTGAACGAGATGGAGCACCAAGGATTCAGCTCGGCCATGATCAAGGGCATCGTAACATCGTCGAACAAAGCCAGCTCGCTTTACACGGCGGAGCCGAAGTAGGTGGACAGAGGACAAAATCACTGCAGCTGGACTGGGATGATGAAGCGCCGCCGCTTGGATGAGCGGCGGCGCTGCTTTTTCAGCTATCGCGAGGCACACCACCAGGGCGGCAGCTAGCGACTGGCGTAGACTCTTGTATTCCCTGCAGCGTCAAATGCCAACACGTCGTACGGCTGATTCGGCCGCGTGGGATCCTCCATCCCCGGCGAGCCGATGGGCATGCCAGGTACTGCTAGCCCTTTGATCTGGGGGCGCTCCCGCAGCATGTCCATAATGACATCGGCGGGCACGTGGCCTTCGATCACATAACCGTCGACGATGGCCGTATGGCAGGCGGCTAGCTGATTCCCAACACCGTTCTCAGACTTAACCGCCATCAACTCGTCCTCATCCACATCGATCTTCTTCACTTCGAATCCATTATCAAGCAGGTGACCCACCCACTTTGAGCAGCAGCCTCAAGTGGGGCTGCTATATACCGTCACCTGCGGGGCAGTCGCCTGCGCCAAATCCGCAATGACCGGAGCCGGGGCCTCCGCCGCCTGCGAGCGGGATTTGACGTTTTGCGCTATCACCGCACCCAGAACGCCAACCCCGAGCAGGGCCGCGACCGCCGCGATGCCTTTCGAGCTACCTGTCATAGTCTCAGACCTGTTCTAAGCTGAATGGTTCACGAAACTTTGGAATCTCCACCGAAGCGGCATCGGAGGCAAGGCCAGCAGCTGCGGTCCTTGCCGAATAAACACCGAAAGTATAGCTTGTTCGCTTACCGGCCGGACCAAGACGCGGCCGGTTCAGCATGCGCTTGGGCGCTGTGCCCTTCGGGAGGATCGGATATCACGGATACCATGGACACCCAGCCAATTCGGGGCCGCGGCACCTCGGATAACCCGGCCAACCGCTTCGCGCCGCTAACCGTTGTCCGCAATGGCTGGCTCGACCCCGACGACCCGGCGCCTCGCACCGAGCTGCTCAGCGATAACTCCCGCTCGATCATCGCGACCAACGACAGCCCCGACGTTGGCTTCGACACGACCCTAAACCCCTACCGCGGCTGCGAGCATGGTTGCATCTACTGCTATGCACGCCCAAACCACGAGTACCTCGGCTTCTCTGCTGGACTCGACTTCGAGACAAAGATCCTCGTAAAGGGGAACGCTCCTCAATTGCTGCGGAAAGCACTTGCCGCACCGCGTTGGCAGCCGCGCACGATACTACTCAGTGGTGTCACCGACCCGTACCAGCCCGTAGAGCGGCGGCTGCGGCTGACCCGCCGCTGCCTGGAAGTGATGGCCGAGTTCCGCAACCCCGTGGCAATCACCACGAAGAGTTTCCTGGTCACGCGCGACATTGATCTCTTGGGTCAACTGGCTGCCTTCCGAGCCGCTGCGGTCACGCTTTCGATTACTACCTTGGATGAAAGTTTGGCGCGGGTCATGGAACCTCGGGCGTCGACGCCGGCGCGCAGGCTGGCAGCCATCGCCAAGCTTGCTGAAGCGAACGTCCCCGTCGGTGTGAACGTGGCACCGGTTATACCGGGACTCACCGATCACGAACTGCCAGGCATCCTTCAGGCGGCCGCCGCGGCTGGCGCTCACGGCGCCGCCTACATCATGCTGCGCCTGCCGCATGGCGTCTCGGACTTGTTCGGGCACTGGTTAGACCAGCATTTCCCGGAGCGCAAGGAGAAAGTACTCAACCGGATCCGCGAAATGCGCGGCGGCAAGCTTTATGACTCGCGCTTCGGCGCGCGCGGGCGCGGCGAGGGTCAATTCGCTGAGGGGATCGCGAGCATGTTTGAAGTTGCCTGCCGGAAGACCGGACTCGATCGATCACTTCCGCAACTATCGACGGCCGCGTTCAAACGACCTTCGTCAACCCAGCAACTCCAGCTTCTCTAACGCTCAACCTTGCAGCCCTGATACCGACGACCGTTCAACACCGCCCCCGAGGCCTGCGTCGAAATCGGGGACAATCACCGCCGGCCTTTTGTTGAAGATCTCTACAATCGGGTGTCGAAGAATTGAACGGCCGAGATCCCTTGGCCCGCCTGACGATTCGACGGTAACGCCGCCCGTAGCCTAATTTGTCCGTTGAAATCTTCCACGATCGCTGATTCTCCAGCTGCAAGCGCCGCGATCGTCCAAATACCTCAATTCATTGCCAGCACATGACATAGAGCGACCGGCTTACCAGGTCGCTCGGCCGGCACTCTCGTTGCTTTCAAGAATGGTGGAAGTGGCCGTCGCCGGGCCGTCTCCTACCCGGGCAGTCGCTGACTGAGGGTAGCGTGGAGCGACCCGCAAAGGCGCGCCACCGAACACGCTCTGGAGGATGTCATGCTTACAGCCGTATTCGTGTTGGTCGTGATCACGATGATCGTCGCCCACCACTTCCTGATCGCAAGCCGCAGACAGCGGGCTACGGAAGCGCGGTCCTTGACCGCGCTTGGCCCGCTGTCCGCGCTGCTGCCGCGCTTTCCAGATGATGTGCTGTTTCAACCCGGCTTCACCTGGAGTCGCTCGAATGAGAAGGGTGAGCAAGTCGTGGGAGTGCACCCGTTGCTGCTTGGACTCGTCGGCTCGCCGTACGAGCTGGAAGTGGCGGCGGGCTTCAAGGTCGAGAAGGGATCGCCACTGATCCGCGTAAACAAAGGCGACCGGTCACTGGCACTCCGTTCGCCGATCAGCGGCCGGGTCATGGAGACGCGCGAGCTGACTGATCTCGGCGACTTAGAGGCGCGAGAGTCGGGTTGGGAACATTGGGTTTGCCGGGTTGAGCCCGAGGATGCGGAGCCGCGTGACAGTTTATGGATGAGCGGCGATCGCGCCCTCGAGTGGACGCAGCAGATGTACGCGGACATTCGCGACCACCTGATGCGCGGCGGCGTGGCACGCGGTTTGGGCTTTGCGCTCGCCGACGGAGGTGAGCTTCCTCTGGGTGTTCTCGGTGATCTCGAGTCTTGGGAATGGACTGCTTTTCAAGAGACCTTCCTTGATTCCTGATTGCAGGAACTTGGAAGTGAGGCCGAGCAAGTTGATCGGCGGATCACAGGCGTGAGTGGGACCCAAGACGAGAACGAAGGGCATACATAATGGATAGAAGAGACTGCCTCAAGACTCTCTGCGTCGCCGCCGGCTCGACGTTGGTCGGCAAGAATCTCGCCGCACAAGAGGTATCGAGACCCACAGCAGCCTCCGAAACGATGGCTGTCCTGGTCGACACCACCAAGTGTCTCGGCTGCCGAATGTGCGAATGGGCTTGTGCGGAGGCCAACGGTCTGCCGAAACCGGACTCCGAAGTAGACCTGAGTCAGGAACGCACGACCACCCCAACGCAGTGGACGGTCTGTAACCGCTTTGCGACTGAGAGCGGGCCCGTCTCCGTCAAGCGGCAGTGCATGCACTGCCTGCAGCCGGCCTGCGTCTCCGCCTGTTTGACGAAGGCTATGCACAAAACGCCCGCTGGCGGCGTCGCTTGGAATGGCGATAAGTGCATGGGTTGCCGCTATTGCATGATTTCGTGCCCATTCGACGTGCCGAAATTCGAGTACGATAGCGCCAACCCGAAGATTCAGAAGTGCGTGATGTGCTGGGAACGCCTGCAGGAGGGGAAGCGGCCAGCCTGCGTGGAGAACTGTCCGGCCGGCGCCCTGCAGTTCGGCACCCGGTCGGAACTGATCAAGATCGCACGTCTGCGGATCGCACAAAACCCGGAGAAGTACATCGATCATATCTACGGTGAGCATGAGGTAGGTGGAACCAGTTTCCTTTACCTCGCCTCGGTACCGTTCGACCAGCTCGGGTTCCCGACTCATCTGGGGAGCACATCGTTTCCGACTTATACGCGTGAGTTTCTCTACGCCGTCCCGCTGGTGCTCACACTTCTACCTCCGCTCCTCTTGGCGATTAATCGGGCAACCAACGGCAAGGACAGTCCGGCCGGGGCGGAAGCTCAAACGGATAGCGAGGTTTAGCGATGGAAGCCGCCAGTGTTTCGGTCCCGAAGCTCGGAGTTGAGATCCGGCGATTCGCTCGATTCATGCTCGGCGAACTCCGACCGAAGGGCAAGATTCTCACACCGTTCAACGTCATCACCGGGCTGATCATATTGTTGGGCGTCGCGTTATTGGCGATTCGCTTCGCCCGCGGCCTCGGATCGATCACGAACCTGTCCCAGGAATATCCGTGGGGCCTGTGGATTGGCTTCGATGTCATCACAGGCGTCGCATTCGCCGGTGGAGCGTACGTCGTCACCTTCATGGTCTATATACTCGGACAGCAGAAATACCATCCGATTGTCAGGGTGACGGTACTGAACGGCTTCCTGGCTTACTTGTTCTACGCTGGCGCCCTGCTGCTCGATCTCGGCCGCCCCTGGCACGTCGTCAACCCGATCATCGGTAATTCTTTCGGTGTGAGCTCCGTGTTGTTTCTGGTTGCCTGGCACTTCTTGCTCTACATGATTGCGGAGCTCATCGAGTTCTCGCCGGCGATCGCCGAATGGCTCGGCTGGGAGCGGATCCGCAAGGTATTGGGAGCAATGACAATCGGGGCGGTGGTCTTCGGGATCACCCTGTCCACCCTCCACCAGTCGGGGCTTGGCGCCCTGTACCTGATGGCCAAACACAAGGTGCATCCGCTCTGGTATTCGGAGTTCATTCCGATTCTGTTCCTGGTGTCCAGCGTGTTCGCCGGCCTGTCCATGGTCATCTTGGAAGGCAGTATCACTCATAAGGTGTTTCATCACCGCGTGGGCGGTGATCTGCGGAAGTCACACAACAGCATCGTTCTGGGACTGGCCCGAATCTGCGCCGGCGCGATGTTCGTGTACCTCGTTCTGCAGTTGCTTGTCTTCGTGCATGAGGGCCGCTGGGCTTATCTGACCACGGGCTGGGGTGCCTGGTACCTGCTCGAGATAGTAGGACTGACGGCCTTGCCGGCGTTTCTGTTCATCATCGCTTACCGCGACGGCAATATGGGACTGACTCGCGCCGCCGCCGGCCTGACGCTACTGGGCATCGTGCTCAACCGGCTGAACGTGTCGGTTATCGCCTTCAAGTGGTACGCCGCGGTTCGTTACGTCCCCACCTGGATGGAGATCGTCGTCACGCTCGCCGTCATCAGCGCCGAACTGTGGGTGTTCCGTTGGGTGATCAATCGCATGCCCGTACTCGACTCAGCAGTTTCCGGCAGGAGCAAGGCAGATAGCAGAACCGACCTTAAGCTGGTGGCGGCATAAGAGGAGTAATAGAGATGGAAGGAACAACTGATATCTTCGCCACGAAGGGCATCGAGTACGTCATCGTAATTGCTTATCTCGTGGTGCTTGTCGGCTTCTGGAAGCTGTTGACCCGACCGCGCGCCGCCGACGTGATTGCCCAAACCGCACAGGCAGCTTCTGCCTCGCTGCGCGGCTGGTTTCAGCTGAGAGAAGATCGGTTCTTCCACCAGGGACACGGCTGGGCTATGCCAGAAACCGGCGATATCCTGAGGATCGGCGCCGATGACTTTTCCATGAAGTTGCTCGGTCAGCCCGGGAGAATCTCGCTGCCCAGCATCGGTTCGCAGCTGCGACAGGGGGAAAACGCCTGGGAAGTAGAGATCGACTCGAAGTTCATCCCGATGCTCTCTCCTGTCGACGGCGAGGTCGTTGAAGTCAAC
>JBFJOD010000085.1:0-14849 GCA_041617795.1 Gemmatimonadota bacterium
CAGGCGGAGGCGGAAAGAGAGCGGCGCGCCAAGGTCGTAAACGCGCTCGGCGAATATCAGGCATCCCGCAAGCTCGTGCAGGCAGCCCGAATCATGAGCGGCGACCCGGCGTCACTGCAGCTGCGCTTTCTCCAGACCGTCTCCGAGATTGCGGCGGAAAACAACTCGACAACTCTCTTCCCCATCCCAATGGATTTGTTCGAGCCGTTCATGCGGGAGGCGAGCCAGCGGCGTAAGGCGGTCCCCGTCGCCGATGAAGAGCTTGAAGCAACTGAGGGAGGTGTTCCCGAGTTGCCGCCACCGGAAGAGCAGTACATGTCGGAGGAGCTCGAGCCGGCTCGTGTGAAGAAGCGCGGTGAATGACGATCTTCCTTCTCTGACGCGGCAGGATCTCGAGTCCGTTATCCGCCGAGCGGTACAGCTGGAGGCAGACGCTGGCAGCGCCGACCCCGAGCTGGCCGAAACGGACGTATTGCGCATTGCCCGAGAGGTAGGCTTATCCGAGGCCAATGTCCGGCGTGCACTAGCCGAACACCGGGCGACTTCAGGAGGCCTGCTGGTAGAACGCGGTCTGGCTTCGCGGCTTTGCGGACCCGGGTTGATCATGGCCAGCCGCAGCGTGCCTCGACCGGCGGCCGACGTGCAACGGGATATCGAGTCCCACTTCAAGAGCAATGAGAGCTTGCGCCTGGTTAGGCGAATCGGTCCGGCGTCACTTTGGGAGCCGGATCGAGGGATTTTCGCGTCGTTGATGCGCTCGGTTGACTTGTTCGGGCGCGGCTATCAACTGGCCAAAAAAAGCCGCGCGATCGAACTCCGGGTTGTGGCGATCGATGATGACTCTAGCCAGGTCGTCCTTACGGCGGACTTGGGCGATGAGCGAGCGGGCTGGTTCTGGGGACTCGGGGTGACCGTCGGTGGCGTGGCGACAGCGACCGCCAGCGCCTCGATCTTGTTGCTCGCCAACGTTCCCGATCTCGTCGTGGTCGCCGCCCCGGCGCTGCTGGCGACCACTGTTGCCTTGGCGCGCGTCGGCTACCGCGGAGCAGCCAATAAGATGCAAACCGTTCTCGCTGGAATGCTAGATCGGCTAGAGCACCAAGAGTCGCTCGAGCCTCTGCGGCCGTCATGGCGCGATCTTCTCAAGTAGATTGGTGTAGTAATCCCGAGTGGCCAAAAAGGGCGGGTAGCGAGGATTGACCGGGTGGCGCTGATTTGGCTGCGGAACCCCATGGACCTGAGGATGCCCATGCCAGCTGGCTCCAGTGTTCTGCAGAGGTCATTCTGTCTGTCGTTGCTCGCCTGCGGCGGGCTGGTCGCCGGGTGCGATAGCGCGCGCGAGCGTCCCACAGCTTTCAGCGGGCCGCCGCCATCTACGGCCGTTTCAGTAATCGCACCCATCGCAGAAGCTGTTGTCCCTGCCGACTCCGAGGTGGTTGTTATCGTCGAAGCCAGCGGTTCCGTGCAGGCGGTCGAGTTCTTTATGAAACGGGTGGCGCTGCCGGACACCCTGGCGACCGAGCGCCGCAGGTTCGACACTGCCGTTGATCAGGTCCAGGTGACCTTCAGCGTCCGAATCCCAGGTGGCCTGGTCTCGGGTGTCTCGCTGGAGATCCGGGGGGTGGCCGAGACGGCGATAGGCGAGCGATTCGTTTCGGAACCGGTGTTCGTCCGGGTGTTCGATTGCGCGGAGTTTCCCCAAGCCTGTGAGGGTCCCTAGTCGGGGATGGCCGGGTCGGGAGGCGCGCGGTCCGGGGCCCGCTCTCATCGATGAAAATAGACCGGAATTCAGGCCGCCTCCGCTACCCCGCCACCTTGAGATAGCTCGCACAAATCCTTATATTTCCTTGTGTTTCTCCAGAAGCTCAGGCTCCGGAATTTCCGGAATTTTGCTGACGACGTCGTCGAGTTTCCGGAGCGTGGTGCCGCTCTGATCGGCGACAACGGTCAGGGCAAGACCAACCTTCTAGAGGCCGTCTACTACCTGGAGATTTTTCGCTCCTTCCGCGGCGCCCGGGATGATCAACTGATCAATTTCGGAGGCGGACATTTCCGCGTCGAAGGACACCTGCTGGGTGGCGCGGACGGCGCGGGTGGTGGGCCCGACCAGGGAGTCGACGTGGCGGCCGGCTATGTTCGCGATGGCCGCCGCAAGAAGGTCACCATCGACGGCAGCGAGCCGGGCCGGGTGGCTGAGGCGATCGGCCGGGTCGGCACGATCGTGTTTACTGCGAGTGACGTGGAAATCGTCGCGGGCGGACCGAGCGCGCGGCGGCGCTTTCTCGACATCATCCTCTCGTTGGTCGAGCCAGGCTATCTGTCAGCCTTGCAGCGCTACCGGCAGATCTTGGCCCAGCGCAATGGCCTGCTGCGAGACGGCGCGAGCCTCGCCGGGCTGGCCGCCTGGAACGCGGGACTGGTTGATGCGGGAAGCGGGATTTGCGCCGCCCGAGCGCGTTGGGTGGTGGGGCATCGCGAGAGTTTTGCGAGCTACTGCGCTTCGATTTCCGGGGGCCAGGCGACCGGGCTAGACTACGTTCCTTCGGTGCGTTCTCCTGGCGGCGGAACTCAGGATGAGGTCCCGGAACGGGCTGACTGGGTGCAGGCTTTTCACGCCGAACTGGAGCGTCTTGTCGAGATGGAACGGCGCCGCGGCCAGACTCTGGTCGGTCCTCATCGCGATGACCTGGCGTTTTGGTCAGGGGAAGACGGCGAGCGAGTCCAGCTGAGAAATTTCGGTTCAGCCGGGCAACAGCGGACGGCCGCGGTTGCCCTGAGGATGGTCGAAGCGGAGACGTTGCGACTTGCGCGCGGACGTCGCCCGATCGTCATGCTGGACGATGTGTTCGCCGAGCTTGACCCGCGACGTGCGCGGCGGGTCATGGAGCTGCTGGGTGCGGAGAAGTGGGGGCAAGTCTTTCTGACGTCACCGAAGCCGAGCGAGTTTGCCGTAATGGGCGACAGCCTGCCGGAGTACCGTGTGGCCAACGGCACGGTGAGGGCTGTATGAGTGAGAGGCGGCGTGGAATACCGGAGCGTATCGGGTCGCTGGTCGACAGCCTGCTGCGTGCACGGGGCCTCTCGGAAGGCGTCGAGCGGGCCTCTGTCTTCACGGAGTGGCCCGAGCTCGTGGGCCCGCAAATCGCGCGAGTCGCCACGCCAGTGCGGTTCGATCGCGGAACGTTGTTCGTGGAAGTGCGCTCGTCGGCCTGGCTGATGGAGCTGGAACTCATGGAACGTCGTATACTCGCGCGGCTTAACTCGGAACGTCGGCGCGGCAAGTTCGAGAGAATAATCTTCAGGCTTTCGGCGACCGGCTGATTGGCCGGGACCTGTTCTGTCATGTCAGTGTGAACCAAAGAGGAAATGTGATGGCGAAGCGATCGGGGTCTGGGAAGAAGGGGGCGGGAAAGGGCAAGGCTGCCAAGTCGAAGAAGGTCTCAGCCAAGTCGAAAAAACCGACGACCACACGTAAGCGAGGTGCTGGCGCCGCAGCCGCTGCGGGTCGAACTGGCAAGGCGTCAGGTGGTGACGGTTACACGGCCGGAAAGATCCAGGTGCTTAAGGGCTTGGAGGGCGTGCGCAAGCGGCCCAGCATGTACATCGGTTCCACGTCCGGACGCGGTTTGCACCACCTAGTCTACGAAGTTGTAGACAACTCGATCGACGAGGCGATGTCCGGCTACTGTGACGAGATCGACGTCGTCGTCCTCTCCGACAATTCGGTCAAGGTCAGTGATAACGGGCGTGGTATCCCAGTGGATCTCCACCCGACCGAGAAGGTTCCGGGCGTCGAGCTGGCAATGTTGACCTTGCACGCCGGCGGAAAGTTCGACAAGGAGTCGTACAAAGTTTCCGGCGGTCTTCACGGCGTTGGCGTCTCGGTGGTCAACGCGCTGTCTGAATGGCTAAAGGTCGAGATCCATCGCGATGGTAAGATCTGGCAGCAGAGCTACGGTCGAGGTCAGAAGCAGAGCGAGCTAGAGGCCACTGGCAAGACCGACCGAACAGGGACGACGGTTTCTTTCAAGGCCGACTCACAGATCTTCTCGGAGCTCGACTACGATTTTGACACTTTGGCGACCCGTCTTCGCGAGCTGGCTTTCCTCAACCGCGGTGTGAAGGTCACCCTGAAAGACGAGCGACCGGAAAAGCATCGCAAAGCCAACTTCAAGTACGACGGTGGGATAAAGGAGTTCGTCAAATACTTGCGGGGCAACCGTAAGCCCATGCACAACGATATAGTGTACATGGAAGCGAAGCGCCCGGAGTGCGAGATCGAACTTGCATTGCAGTATAACGACGGATACAGAGAAGACACATTCACCTTCGTCAATAACATCAACACGCATGAGGGTGGGACACATCTCACCGGCTTCAAGGCGGCCTTGACGCGAACCCTGAATGACTATGCGCGCCGCGGGGGCATGCTCAAGAAGTCCAACTACAACCTGACGGGCGAAGATGTTCGAGAGGGGTTGATCGCAATCCTCTCGGTGCGCGTCATGGATCCGCAGTTCGAGGGGCAGACCAAAACCAAGCTGGGTAACAGCGAGGTGCGTGGCGTGGTCGAGTCGGTCGTCAACGAGGGGCTTTCCAACTTCCTGGCCGAGAACCCGTCCGCGGCGCGGAAGATCATCGACAAAACGCTACAGGCGGCACGAGCCCGGGAAGCAGCGCGCCAGGCCCGCGATCTGACACGCAGAAAATCAGCGCTCGAAGGATCGATCCTCCCCGGCAAGCTTGCTGACTGCTCGCTCACGGATCCAAGCGTCAGCGAACTCTACCTGGTTGAGGGTGACTCCGCTGGCGGCTCAGCCAAGCAAGGACGGGACCGCAATTACCAGGCGATCCTCCCACTGCGCGGCAAGATTCTGAACGTCGAGAAGGCGCGGCTGGACCGCGTGCTTTCTAATGAGGAGATCAGAACCATAGTCACGGCTGTCGGTACGGGTATCGGTGATGACGAGTTCGATCTGGAATCAGCCCGGTATCACAGAATCATCATCATGACCGACGCAGACGTGGATGGCGCGCATATCCGAACGCTCTTGTTGACTTTCTTCTTCCGTCACATGCGGCAGCTGATTGAGGCTGGTTATATCTACATCGCGCAGCCGCCTCTGTATCGCGTCCGCCGCGGTAAGGAAGAGCATTACGCTTACTCCGATAACGAGCGCGACAAGTTGCTGAAGCAGATGGGATCAGATGGCAAGGCCGCCAAGCCGGACATCCAGCGCTACAAGGGTCTCGGCGAGATGAACCCGGAGCAGCTTTGGAAGACGACGATGGACCCCGAACGCCGGACGATTCTGCGGGTGACGATGGACGACGCCGTTGAGGCCGACCGTTTGTTCAACCTGCTTATGGGGGATGAAGTAGAGCCTCGTCGTGCCTTCATCGAGGAGAACGCCAGATACGTAAAGAACCTCGACGTGTGAGGCGCGGATAACCGCAACTTGGCAGTTCTTGCCTGGCGCCTGGCAGCCTACAGCTGCACCTCGCCGCCAGCATACTGGCGAAGCTGCTCGACCTGCTCGGAGCGCGCCAAGACGATCATCACATCACCAGCGCCAAGACGGGTCTCAGGCCCGGGGTTGTAGATTGGCGGGCCCGTCTGGCTGGCGCGTCGCAGGCCGAGGACGATCAAGCCAGTACGCTGTGGGATGCGCGCCTCTGCTAGCGATTGGCCAACCAGGGGTGAGTTGCCCGAGATCGCGGCTTGTTCCAAACGAAGCTCGATTCCGGCATCACTTATCACGCAGTCGAGAAAGCTGACCACGTGAGGGCGGAGCAGCGAGTAAGCCATGCGAATACCGCCGGTCACGTTAGGTGACACGACGTGTTCGGCGCCGGCGCGTCGCAACTTCGGGACCGACTCCTCATTGTAGGCACGGGACACAGTGTTGAGGCTGGGTTTCAAATGACGCGCTGTGATGCAGACGAGTAGGTTGTCGGCGTCTTCGGCCAGGCAAGCAGCCAGGCCTTTGGCGCGTTCAACCTGCGCACCGATCAGAGTCTGGTCCATAGTGGCGTCACCCTCGATGGCCAGGACATCGGGGTTGTTTTCGAGCACGTTCGAGAGTCGAGTCGAATCGTGCTCGATGACGACAAAGGGTATTTGCGCCTCGACCATCTCTGAAATCACGACGCTGCCCATTCGCCCCGCGCCACAAATGATGTAGTGATCGGACAGGCTTTCGATGCTTTTCATGATTCGGCGCCCCCGCAGCACACCCGCCAGATCGAGTTCAACGATGAGCGCGGTGATCAGCGCCCACCAGATACCCAGTCCGGTTATGCCGAGGAATATGAGTAACATTGTGAAGGTTCGCCCGCTGGCTGAAAGCGGGTAGACCTCCATGAAGCCAACCGAAGTGACCGTGGTCACAGCCATATAGACAGCATCGGCCCAGCGCCACTCCTCGATGACCCAATAGCCGATGGTGCCGATCAGAAATACGACGAGAAAGTAAACGGCGGCCCAGAGAAAGCGAATGCGAAACGGCCGCAGCGCGTCACGCAATCCATTGGACCTGAGGCTGATCCCGCTACCGAGTCCGCGCGAGCCGCCGCGATGTGCGATTAACGCCGACGGCGGGTGAGGTGTCACATTTGAGGCGCGGCCTCGTTTCTTCATATGGAGTTGGGACTCTGTCTCGAGAGCTGTTCGCTTCCGGAACCTGGGTAGCAGGGCCGCGGCATCTTAGCCGAGTTGGGGTAGCAGAGCAATCGGCTTGCGAGATGGAACACCTGCTGGACAGAGGCGTTTTACAGGTTAGAGTCAGCCACTGAAGATTGTGCCGGGTCAAGTCAACCCGGTGAGCAAGTGGGGGTTGGCCGGCGCTCGCGCGTACCGGACTGCCGCCGTATGTTGCAGTCAATAGGCAACTTACGCGACAGGCGGACGGCAGCTTGGGCAGCGGCGGCCGGGCACGACGAGCCAAGGAGCCGACCCCAGCGGGCTTGCGACAACCCCGTCAGTGGGGTTCTCCCGTCTGAAGCAGGACTTGGCAGTCTGGATCCGGGTAGTCTGGAGGAATCAATGAGATTGCACACACGGCACCTGACGGTCGCCGCATCGTTCGTCGTTCTGCTTGTGGGCGTTGGCCCATTGGCGACAACGGCGGCAGGCCAATACTTCGGCCGCAACAAGGTCCAGTACGAGAACTTTCAGTTCAAGGTGCTGAAGACCGAGCATTTCGACATCCACTACTACCCGGAAGCGCGGGAGGCTGTCGACCAATCGGCGCGCATGGCCGAGCGCTGGTACGCTCGCCTCTCGCGGCTGTTCAATCATGAGCTGAGTTCACGCCAAACGATCATTCTTTACGCGGATCACCCGGATTTCGAGCAGACCACAGCCATTGGCGGGCAGATCGATGAAGCGACGGGCGGTGTCACGGAGGCATTCAAGCGCCGCATAGTGTTGCCGATGGCAGGCTCGCTGGCGGAAACCGATCACGTGTTGGGGCACGAGCTGGTTCACGCCTTTCAGTTTGACATAACCACGCGGTCCGCCAGTCGCGTTGGCGGCCAGTTCCCGACTGCGCTCCAGATGCCGCTCTGGTTCATCGAGGGTATGGCCGAGTACCTGTCGCTGGGCCCGGTCTATTCGTTGACGGCGATGTGGATGCACGACGCAGCGAGACGAGACAAGCTGCCAAGCTTCAGGCAACTATCACGCCCAGAGTTCTTTCCGTATCGCTACGGCCATGCGCTGTGGGCCTACATCGGCGGTCGCTGGGGCGACCCGGTCATCGGCGAGATACTGAAGTCGGCCTCGGTAACTGGAAATGTCGGGTTGGCCATCTCGAACGTTCTCGATATCTCGCCCAATGACCTGATTGCTGATTGGAAAGCCTCCATAAACTCAGGCTACGAAACTTTGCTGGAGAAGACGGGCGACCCAGAGGATTACGGTCGCGTGGTGATTTCGCCCGACAAGGGCAGCGGCAAATTGAATATCGCGCCTTCAGTCAGCCCGAACGGTCAGAACGTGGTTTTCTTGTCAGAGAAGGACCGCTATTCGATCGAGATGTTTAGAGCGGACGTAAAGACTGGCCAGATCGAGCGAAAGATCTTAAAGACGGCGTTGGATCCTCACTTTGAGAGTCTGCAGTTCATCAACTCCGCCGGAGATTGGCACCCGAATGGAAACGAGTTCGTCTTTGCCGGCATCAGCAAGGGCAAGCCGATTCTCACGGTCACCGATACGAAGCGCGGGAAGGTCACCAGAGAGTTCAAGATTCCGGAGGCGGGCGAGGTCTTCAATCCGGACTGGTCTCCCGACGGCCGGCACGTCGTATACACGGCCATCGTCGGTGGCTTGATGGATCTGTTCATCATCGACATGGAAAGCGGAGAACGTCGCAGATTGACCAGTGACGCGTACGCTGACCTGCAGCCCGTGTGGTCACCCGATGGGACGCGTATCGCATTCGTGACCGATCGTTTCTCGACGGACTTGGGGACATTGCAATGGGGCAACTATCGGTTGGCCGTCATCGACCCAGAATCACGTGAGATCATTGCGCTTCCAGGTTTCGAGGATGGAAAGAACATCAACCCGCAGTGGTCACGTGACGGATCCAGCCTTTACTTCCTGTCAGACGCAAACGGGATTACGAACATCTACAGGATCGAATTCCCGTACGGCCAGCTGTTCCAGGTTACGCAGTTGACGACTGGCGTTAGTGGGATCACGCAACTCAGTCCGGCCATGTCGGTAGCCTCGGAAACCAACCTGATGATCTATAGTGCCTACGAAGGTGACCGATACACCCTATACGCGATCGAGTCCGATTCCATCTTGGCCGGCGGACCGATTCAGCCGCCTCTGGCGGACGTGAGTCCCGCCGTGCTGCCGCCGATGGACCGGCCGGTAGGTGATGTCATGGCCCTGGTTAGGAACGCGGAACTGGGCCTTCCCGGGTCAGCAGATGAGTTCGAGACGACACGATACCGAGCCGGATTGTCGCTCGATTACATCGCTCCGCCCCAGCTCGCAGTCGGAGCCGATCGCTATGGCACCTTCGTCGGTGGCGGTACGGCGCTGTTTTGGAGCGACATCCTTGGTGAGCACACTCTGGCCACGCTGCTGCAAGTGAACGGCAGCTTTCAGGACATCGCTGCTCTCGCCAGCTACGAGAATAGAAAGTCGCGCTGGAATTGGGGTGTGATCGGAGCACAGATCCCTGTGCTCAGGCGTGGATTCGCTCTGGCCATCGATCCGCTGACCGGTGGTTTCATCGAGCAAGAGATTCGTCTTCGGCAGACGAGCCGGGAGGTAGCCGGGCTGTTGGCCTATCCAACCAGCCGCGCGCAGCGCATCGAGTTCGGCGCGCGCTATCAGAACATCTCGTTTGACAACGAGTTCATCGTAAGAACGTTCACGGCGGGTGGCACGCAGACAAGCGAAATCAAGGAGGATTTCCCGACGTGCAATGAAGATCCCACCAACCCATTCTGCACCCCGGATGCCCTGAACCTGGTGTCGGGAAACACAGCGTTGGTGTATGACAATGCGGTCTTCGGTTATACCGGACCGGTCCTCGGTCAACGCTATCGCCTCGAGGTCACGCCGGTGTTGGGGAGCATTAACTTCGTCAGCGGATTGGCCGATTTTCGTCGCTATATCATGCCTTTGTCGCCGGTCACCTTTGCCGGACGAGTCATCCATTTCGGACGCTACGGCAGCGGCGGTGAAGACCTTAGACTGTTCCCGCTGTTTGTCGGGTATCAGCAGATCCTTAGAGGCTACGATCCAGGTTCTTTTGATGCGTCTGAGTGTCAGGATGACGTATCGCGTAAGTACCTCGAGACGAGCGCCAGTAGCTGTCCGGTCTATGATCAGTTGTTCGGAAGCCGACTTATTGTTGGGAACCTGGAGATGCGGATGCCGATCCCTCAGGTGTTCGGTATTAGCTCTGCGGCCGGATTGCCGGGCTTCACCCTCGCCTTCTTCCTGGATGCTGGTGCCGCCTGGTGGACCGCCGAGACGGCGCGGTTGGTTGGTGGTAACCGAGCTCCCTGGAGGCCGGTCACCAGCTATGGTGTTGCGGCACGGCTCAACCTTTTTGGCCTAGCGCTGATCGAGGTCGATTTCGTTCATCCGAACGATCGTCCGCAGAAGGGCTGGCTCTGGCAGTTCGGTTTCTCGCCCGGCTTCTAGCGCTGCGCGGCAGAAACCCCGCCGAGGCCTGTTTCCTCGCCGTAGGATCGTTTCGAGAGAGCTCCGAAAGGAGCTCTCTGCTTTTTCGCTCACGATGCCAGTGGGTTGGCTAACGGCCGGGTCGCGAGTGCCGGCGCCGGCTGACCAGAATTACGTCGCCGACGGCGCGTCGTCTGCGAAAGCCCAACAGGTGCAGCAGCTCGGTTGTGTACCAGCGCGCGATCTTGCGATCGACGACAAACGTGCCGGGCCGTGTCGGGTGCCGTGATATGCCCGGTAACCAGTGTGCCATGGCATCCAGGCGCAGGTGGCGGAGCAGCGCCGATACTTTGAGCCAGGCAGGCGTAAACTCACGAACGATGAAGAAGCCGTCCTCGCCCAGCTCTTGATAGAGGGGCATCAAAATGCGGCCCTGCCATCGTGAACGGACCTCGCCGGTTCGGTCTCGAGCTAGCAAGTGGCCAGGCTGAATGGGTTGAAAATTCAAGAAGCCCGGCTCCATACGGAAGGCATCTCGCTTGGAAACCGGATGACGGTACAGCACCTCGAGGATGCGGGGCAGCGAATCCGCGGCTTGCGCTAAGCGTTTTGCGGAGCCGATAACGTTCGGGTCTGAGCGTCTCTCGATGATGCCCAGCGAAGTGAGGGCGGTCCAGATGGCAGCCTCGGCATGGTCGACGGCGGCAGGGGAGTCATGTTGGCCGGTCTCGACAGTGATCGTGACGTGTCCGCGGCTCGTCAGATACTCGGAGATCGTGCCGTCAAGGTACTCCTCGAGTCCGAGGACGAGAGGAAGTGGAAACTTGAGGGCAAATTCGCGATTTCGCAGCGTATCGCCCATCACGACGAATGGGGTGCTCTCGCCGGACGTCGTGTGCAGGTCGATGATGAACACATCGCCGGCCGATTTCTGGAAGAGGCGGTCAAGCTCAGCCAGCAGCTCGCAACATTCCCGGTCCTCCGGCAACGTGGCGGCCGGATCCAGACCGTCGACGAGCTTGTCCAGAGTCTTAGGTAGCCACCTGCGATTCAGATCCCGGTCGAGGTAGCGGCGTTGCGCTGCCAGGGCGGCGATGTTGCCGACAAGGCCGACGAATTGGCCCCGTAGTGGCGGGCGATTGGCTTCAAGGGTTTGGAATACGCGGCGCAGCGCGCGAACCCCGGCTGGCTCGTTTCCGTGAACACCGCCAATGCAGATGAGGGTGGGGCCGGGCTGATCACCTGTTAAATGACCGATGATGCGGCGAAGCGGTTCGTCTTCCTCCGTCAGGGTGGCGGCAGCTCGTTCGGGTTCGCGTGTCACTTTTCTTTTAGCTTCTCCTCGAGAAACTGGCGGGCGATGTGCATGAAGTCCCGCTCGCCGACTGTTCCAACCAGCTTTCCATTCTTGACGACCGGCAGCACGGACACGCGATTACGGTGCATGATCTCGATCGCTTCGGTCGTCGGTGTTTCTGGCGGCACCGTGATCGGATCTCTTACCATCACGTCCTTGACGGGAACGGCGATCCCCGGTTCGCCGATCTGGCCTCGCGTCAGCAGGCGCAGCAACGAGCGATAGGAGACCAAACCGACGATTTTGTGCAGGTCGTCCTCAACCAGTACATGGCGGATCTGCTTTCTATCCATCAGGAATGCGACCATGTCGACCAGCTCATCTTCGTGTACCGTGAACAACTCGGTCGTCATGTACTGCTCGACTCTCAAGTAGTTGCTCTCCCAGCCACCTCCTTCGTCGAGAACGGCGAGCGACCACTGGTGGCCGGGCTGGTCTTCGCGCTGGCGTTTGGCAGCGCCGGCGGTGAGCGCAGCCAGACGCTCTGCCTGCGTACCCTGTCCCTTCATCCCTGTTAATGACCGCATCAACCATTGAGCGCCGGTTCCGTCGTCCTTCACACGGTCCGTGATGATCCCCAGATAACGATCGATTTCGCCCGTATCGACCCCTGCCGTCTCGAGACCCGACCGCGCCAACGGCAAGAGGTGTTCCAGAACGAGCTCGGTGGCGCCGATCGTCTCATCATTTACCCACGTCAATGATGCGTTCAGCCCGTGGCGCGCGGCGTCGAGGAAGTTGCGTTTGGCTTCATCGAAGTCCATATACTCGGTGACGTCCGTAAACTCCGCTGCCACGCCGAGCACGGCGCCGATCCATAACGCGGCATTCGCGACTTCATCGACGATCGTCGGGCCCGCGGGGAGCGCCCGACATTCGATGCGCAAATGCGGTGTGCCATTGGCGACCCCGTAGCAGGGACGATTCCAGCGATAGATCGTGCTATTGTGCAGTTGCAGGGCCGCCAGGTTCGGGATGCCACCGGACGCGAGCGTCTCCAGCGAGTCTTCTTTGATTTCCGTCGGCAAGAGCGCCCGAAAACGCGCGATATCCTCCTGATAAAGCTCCAGTACCGACTGCTTGACCCAGGCATCGCCGAAACGGACCCTGGGCGTCCTTTCACGCAGATGCTTCATTGCGGCTCGGGTGTCGACCGATTGCTGGAACAGCGCGATACGCGTCTCCGCCCACAGCCGTTTGCCAAACAGCAAAGGCGAGTTGACTGACGCCGAGAGGACCGGGCCAAGTACGGCTTGCGAGGCGTTATAGAGCCTTGCGAACTCGTCGGCGCCGACCTGTAGGTGGACCTGACAGCTGGTGTTGCAGGCCTCGAGCATCACAGTGTCATGCTCGACGTTCAGCTCGTCGATCCCCTGTATCTGCAGCCGGGCGGGGCCGCCGCGCATGTGTGTCACCGCATCGTTCAGCGCGTAGTATCGATCCCGCGGCGTCATGCTGTCTAGCGAAAGATCCGTCTTCTTGAAGCTTGGCAGTATACCGGTCAGCACGATTTCAGCGCCTTCGCGCTTCGCCGCCTCACGGACAGCCTCGACGTGACTGTTCAGGCTGCGCTCGAGGGCGCTGAAGCAGTCACCCGCCAGGTCGAGTGGCGCGAGATTGATCTCCAGGTTAAACCGGCCGAGCTCGGTCGTGTACGAGCCATCGTTCAGCCGGTCGAGCACTTCGGTGGCCACCATGGCTGGTCGCCAACCGCTGTCCACAAGGCAAAGCTCCTGCTCGAGGCCGATTCGCCGGCGGCCTGACTCGATGAGCCCCTTATCGATGAGCTGCTCGAGGGCATGGAGGTCCCTCAGCATCGCTCGACTGAAGGCCCGAGCAGCCTCCGGCTCGCGTATCGGCTGGGCGTCCTGACCCATTCTGGAGGCCGTCCTTTCGCTGGAGCGGGATTGGCGAGCGGGCGGCAAGCCGCGCTGTCGGTTGATTCGCGTATCCGGTTACTTGATCGCCGTCACTAAAACTACCCGTCAAGCGCCGATTAGGAAACTGAGTCCAGGCACCGGCGCCGGGCGCGGCCCCCGTGGGGACCAATAGCGACCAGGCCAAGGCGACGGTTTGGGCCGCTCGCGCATCTATACAGGGTGAAATGAGAAGCGATGCGCTCGTACTGGCGGATGTGACGGTTGCCCGGGCCCGTGCTGGCGACCGGGAGGCCCTGGAGAACGTATATCGGGCCTATCGGACCGGCGTTTACAACCTGGGCCGCCGCATCTGCGGAAGCGAAGAGGATGCCGAGGAGGTGCTCCAGGACACCTTTCTCGAGGTCTGTCGTTCGATTCACCGCTATCGGGGCGACGGCTCGTTGTGGGGTTGGGTCCGTCAGGTCGCGGTTAGCAAAGCCCTGATGTTGCTGCGTCGCGAGCGCAGCCGGTCGGTGTATCCGCACAACGGTGATGGCTCTGCCCAGCGATCCACGGGTGATTTCCGGCGGGAACCCACGGGGCCCATCGATCTGGAGACAGCGCTCAAACGTCTATCACCGGTGACGCGAGCGGTCCTCTGGTTACATGACGTGGAGGGCTACACTCACGAAGAGATCGGTGCGATGATGGAAAAGACGGCCAGCTTCTCGAAATCTCAGCTATCACGGGCGCACCGGCGCCTGCGGGAGTGGTTGCAGTAAATGACTGCGATTGGGCACTTGGAATTAGACGACCTGCTTGCACTGCGGGACGGTGAGGGTACCGCGTTCGCTCGCCAGCATCTTGACTCCTGCGAGTCATGCAGGAGAGAACTCGAGCGTCTGTTTCAGATCCAGGCTCAATTGCGCGCGCTTCCCGCCTTTGGACCGCCGCGCGATCTCTGGCCGAGAATCAGCGAGTCAGTCGCGCAGCGGCGCAGACGCAAGCGGCTAGTATTCGGCTCGGTGAGTATTGCGGCGGCCGCCGTGCTCGCTGGCTTGTTTGTGCTGCACGGTTCAATGTCGAACCGATCGACCCTGTCTGGCGATGAATGGGTAGCTGAAGTCGGGAGCGATGATCTGGGACCGATGATCAACCGGTCCCGTGAGCTTGAGTCATTACTCCAAACGTATCGGCCAGAGTTCAATGTTTACGACGCTCCGACGGCGCTAGCCGTGTCGGTACTCGAAGATCGGATTCTCTTACTCGACCGGATGTTGACTGAAGGCCGGTCGATAGGCGCGGATCGTGAGGTTCTGCGGGGTCTTTGGGGGGAGAGGGTCGAAGCGCTGGAAACGCTGGTTGGCCTGGAGTTGGAGCCAGATGGAGCGGTCTGGCGCTAGGTGCTTAAGTCTGTTCGATCAAGTGCAACGATGGGTAACAAGTTGGAGGAGAAGGATATGAAGCTGATAAGCTGGAA
>JBFJOD010000086.1:0-14271 GCA_041617795.1 Gemmatimonadota bacterium
GACGAACGGCGATGAAGAACGCGACGGACAATGCCGATGATCTCGTGAAGACTCTGACACGGCAATATAACAGCGCGCGGCAGGGACAGATTACACAGGAATTGACCGAGATCACCGGCGGTGCAGAAGCGCTGAAGTGATAGAATAGAACGGAACGGCGCACGGAGCGCGAGTTCCAAACAGAGCGATTGTGAACGTATGGCAGAGAACATCGGTAAAGTCGTCCAGGTGATCGGGCCCGTTGTCGACGTCGAATTCGAACCCGAGAAGCTACCAGAGATCTACCACGCGGTGCGGATCCGGGGCAGTGAAGCTGACGGTGGGATCGACGTGGTCTGTGAAGTTCAGCAGCATATTGGTCGCAGCCAGGTCCGAACGGTGGCAATGGACACGACTGACGGGGTCGTGCGCGGCATGAACGTCTTAGATCTGAAGGGGCCGATCACGACTCCCGTAGGTCGCGCGCCGCTCGGCCGGATCATGAATGTTCTGGGTGAGCCGGTTGACGAGCAGGGTCCTCTCGATGTGACTGAGCGCTGGCCGATCCACCGGCGGCCGGTTCCCTTGCAGAACCTGGCGTCGACCACAGAGATCTTCGAGACCGGCATCAAGGTCGTTGACCTGATCGCCCCCTACATGAAGGGCGGCAAGACAGGACTGTTCGGCGGCGCCGGCGTGGGTAAGACGGTTGTGATCATGGAACTCATCCACAATATCGCAACCGAGCACGGCGGTCGCTCGGTGTTCTGCGGTGTGGGCGAGCGGACCCGCGAGGGCAATGATCTGTGGCTGGAAATGACAGAAGCCGGAGTGATTACGCCGGGTGATCCCGATAAGAGCAGCGCTGCGCTGATCTACGGCCAGATGAACGAGCCGCCGGGAGCGCGCTTCCGCGTGGGTCTCACGGGGCTCACCGTGGCCGAGTACTTCCGCGACGTCGAGAAGCAGGACGTGCTGGTGTTTATCGACAACATCTACCGGTTCGTACAGGCGGGCAACGAGGTCTCGGCGTTGCTTGGGCGGATGCCATCGGCGGTAGGATACCAGCCGACTCTCGGCACCGATGTCGGCGAATTGGAAGAGCGAATCACGTCGACGCGAGAAGGATCGATCACATCGGTGCAGGCGATCTACGTGCCTGCCGATGACCTGACGGACCCGGGCCCGGCGACCACCTTTGCGCACCTTGATTCGACCACGGTGTTGTCGCGGCGAATCGTCGAGTTGGGGATCTATCCTGCCGTGGACCCGCTGGATTCAACGAGCCGTTTGCTCGATCCCCAGTTCGTCGGTGAGCGGCACTATCGCGTAGCCACGCGTGTACAGGAAATTCTGCAGCGCTACAAAGACCTGCAGGACATCATCGCGATCCTCGGCATGGATGAGCTTTCCGAGGAGGACAAGGTCTACGTGAACCGTGCGCGCCGAATTGAGCGCTTCCTGTCACAGCCATTCTTCGTCGCCGAACAGTTCACTGGCACGGAGGGTCGCTACGTGCAGTTGGAGGATACGATCGAATCGTTCGAACGGGTCGTCGAGGGCGAGTTCGACGAACTTCCGGAACAGGCGTTCTATATGGTTGGTGACATCAACGAAGCCGTTGATCGGGCGAAGCAGCTTCAGGCTTAAACATGGTTATTCCTGGCAGCGGCAAGACGTTCAATCTTTCGGTCATCTCTCCGGAGCGGAAAGTCTTCGAAGGGGAAGTGAGATTTGTGGTTGTTCCGGCGTACGACGGCGAGATTGGTATCCTACACGGGCACGCCCCGCTGATGGCCTTGCTTGGGGACGGGACGCTCCGAATCGAAACCGGAACGGCCAGGCGGCTATTCCGCGTTTCCGGAGGGTTCGTCCAGGTATCCGATAACGAGGTCTCTGTGGTCAGCGAGGCAGCCGCAGAGGCCTGAGTCGACGGCTTCGACTAGCTGGGTCGCTCGAGTCCGTAAGTCCTGATCTTTCGATACAGAGTTTTGGCGGAGATACCCAACGTTTCCGCCGTGTTGCCTTGATGCCAGTTTTCCTTCCGCAACACCGCTTCGATATGAGCCCGCTCCAGATCCTCTAGAGAGACGCTATCGCCGACAAGCGATGAGCCCGAGCCATTCTCGCCCGGCGCTTGCGCGAGGTCGCGGGGCAGATCCTCGATTCGAATCTCTTCGCCGGCGCGCAGGATCGCCAGGCGTTCCATGACGTTCTTCAGCTCACGGACGTTGCCTGGCCAGCTGTACTTGGCAAGTGCCTCCAGCGCCTCTTCGGAAAACTCGGGTGCTTCGGCGCTGACCTGCTGTTTGAAGAAATACTGCGCCAAGATCGGGATATCTTCCGGCCGTTCCCGCAGCGGAGGAATGTGGACCGTAAGCGTGTTGATCCTATAATAGAGGTCTTCACGGAAGTTGCCTTCCGCCACTTCGCTGTCGAGATCACGGTTGGTGGCGGCCAGCAAGCGGAGGTCGGTGCGGACCTTCTGGGTACCACCGACGCGGAAGAACTCGCCGTTTTCCAGAGCCCGCAACAGCTTCGACTGCAAGCGTGGTGCCAGCTCAGCGATCTCATCCATGAATAACGTGCCGCCGTCCGCCAGTTCGAACAATCCCAGCTTCCGGGTCATGGCACCGGTGAAAGCTCCACGCTCGTGACCGAACAACTCCGATTCCAGCAGGTTGTCCTGGATCGCCGCGCAGTTGATGTCCGTTAGAGGGCCCTCGCCGCGTGTGGAGAGTCGATGGATAGCGCGCGCGACGAGCTCCTTGCCTGTGCCGCTTTCCCCAGTGATCAAGACGGCGCTGTTGGAAGTGGCGACCTTTCGCGATAGATCGAGTACCTCCATCATCGCTGGACTGGCCGTTACGATCTCAGGAAACTCCTCCCGGCGCGAGAGACGCGTCTGGAGCCGGACGTTCTCCATAGAGAGCCGTCGCTTCTCATTGGCGCGGCGCACCAGCATCTCAAGCTCTGCGACCCGGCAGGGCTTGGTAACGTAGTCATAAGCGCCGAGCTTCATGGCGGCGATGGCTGTCTCCACCGTGCCGTTGCCTGTGACAATCACGACTTCAGGCGGTGCATCAAGCTCGACTGCCTGGCGCAGCACGCCAATCCCGTCCAGTTCTGGCATCACGAGATCCACCAAAGCGACGTCGAACTCATTGTTCTTGAGTAGCTCGACAGCGGCGCGTCCATCGTAGGCGACCTCAACGCTGAACCCTTTCTTGCGAAGCTGGGTCTCCAAGATGCGCGAGAGGTTCCGCTCGTCCTCCGCCAGGAGGATCCTTATCGTTGCGTCGGCCACTCTGTCTACCCCCCTGATTGCGTTGTGTCGGCCCCAGACGATTCCATGCTTTCAGCATGGTACGCCGGAAGCACTACTCGAAAGTTGCTGCCCGCCCCTATGGTCGAATCGACTTCGATGCGACCACCGTGTTCTTGAATGATGCCGTAACAGATCGACAACCCCAGGCCGGTTCCTTTCCCGGGCAGCTTCGACGTGTAGAACGGCTCGAATATCTTTGAGAGCTCCGCCTGCGGTATCCCGCAGCCAGTGTCGATGAACGAGATACCTATTTCTTGATCCAGCGATTCCAGTACCTCCGTACGAACGCGCAGCTCGCCGTCATCTTCCATCGCGTCGAGCGCGTTCAACGCCAGCGCGACGAATACTTGAACCAGTCTCTCGGTATTAGCCCAAACGAGTGGCAGGTCGTAAACGTACTCACGCTGTACGCGGATCTTCTTGAAACGGTCGTGATGTTGAAGGAGCTTCAGAGTTTCTTCAACCGTGTCCTGGATATCTGCGGGACCTTTTTCGCTGGGCGGCGGCCGGCTGAAGGCGAGCAAGTCCCGGGCGATGCGCTTACAGCGATCGACCTCGGTCTCGATCATCGAAAGCAGCTCGGCTTCCTCCGTACCTTCCTGCACATGTTCCTGAATCGCTTCGGCGCTGGCCGTGATAGTTGCCAGCGGGTTGTTGATCTCGTGCATGACACCGGCGGCCATCTGCCCGAGGGCGGCAAGCTTCTCGGCGTGTAGAATGCGCTCGCTGATGCGCTTTTGCTCGGTAATGTCCTCACCGACCGTGATCACATGCGTCACATCAGCAGTACCCGTTACGTGCATCGGGACCTTTGTCAGCCGGTAGAATCGCCGTTCACCCGAGGCGCTCGACTCGACTTCGAAGCGCCGGATCTCGTCGGTTAGAAACACCTCGTGCAATTCCCGACTGAGTCGATCCTTCGGCTGCCGATACAGAACCTCGAAGACCGACTTGCCGATCGCGTCCTCGCGCGCAACACCTTGCGTTCCTGTCTCTCGCTTCCGGTTCCACGCCACGATCCGGTGGTCCTGGTCAACGACGTAGAGGCCCACTGGTAGCGCGTCGACGATGTGCCCCATCAGCTCCTGCGCCGATTGAAGGTCGCGAAGCTGTTCTTCGTGCTCCCGTCGGCGAACTCGGGCCCGCAGCAGCGATAGCGTCACCCGCAGCAGCTGGGCAAAAGGCGTGAGGTCCGGCAGCTCGTCGCGGTCGGCCTCGCTCACCCAGATCGCCCGCTCGCCGTCCGCCAGCGCCAACGGCCAGACAAGCTGCGTGCGGCTGCCGGTCGCCAGCGCGGCATTCTGGGCGGCCCCGGTGATATGTCTCGGCGCGTCCAGCTCGGCAGCCCATTTGCGAACTGCGTCGCTGATGTCGGCTAGCTGTAGGCTCTCCGGGGGATAGGCGGCCAGTAATTCCGGTTTCTCAGCATCACGACAAAGCCAGAGGGCGGTTCGCAGATGGAAGGATTCTCCGAGCAGGGCAAGTGTGTCAGATACATCACACTCTTCTGCCCCCAGGGCTAGATCTGCCGCCCGGCGCCACAACTCCGCGCCCAGGGGATCCTGACTGCGACTCGACGTCAGCTCCATGAGAATCATCCAGGGGGGGATTAGCGAGGGGGTTCCATAACATAGGGCTGGTGAGGGGCCCTGACAAGGGGTAAAGGGCCTTTCTTCGGTCAAAATGTCCTCGGTTTTCAGGTCAGCCTGACCGATTCGGCGGTTATGAAAGAGGTGGATGCAGTTGCCGCCAAGCAGCGTAAACTATTGCTATATAACGTCTTAATAGGCGGAGACGATTTGGGCACGCGCCTTGCCTCTTAAGCTGGCGGCCGGGCGGGAAGGGCCGTGAAGGGTTTGGGTCGCCCGGCCTCAACAACCGAAGAAGAATGGTGTGTGTGAGCAGTACTTGATTTGTGAGAGCTGATGCCGGTGGTCGTTCAATCACAGGTCAGTCCGCTTTGTTGACAAATAGGCAAGGACATAGGGGGGAGGTCAGCGGGCGCTGTGTTGGATGACCCCGGCTCAAAATAGCAGGACCCCGGGTAGGTTTGTGTGACTGAGCGAATTGGAAGCGTCTGACTTGGCGGGAGTCGGCGCCAGCCTGGCACACGACCTCCCGGGGTTTTTTTTGTGCCGACCTCTGGATCCCTCCACTAAAGCCGCTCTACTCTACCACGTGGGCCGCGTGACAGATCCCCACCGAACGACCTATCATATTCAGTTACCGAAGCATCAGGACAACGCCGTTGGCGGTTGACGGCGCGGTGTTGGGAGACTCGCTGCCGGAGGATGGCGATAGCGTGGGCGACACAGCCGACGATAAGACGACAAGCACAGAAACCAAGGGCCGAGCACTACTTGAACGCGCCAGCGACGGCGCGACCTGGCGATCAGCCGGCGCTTTGGGCGCGCTCGTGGTGCTGACCCTGGTCGTCGCGACAGCCTTTGGCATGAAGCCGCAAAGCCCCCGGGATCTGTTAGACCGGGTGCAACTTGCCTTCGGTTCTGGCGCTTACGGACCCAACCTACGCGTCGGGGAGAGGTGGCTGGCGAGGGCGCTGCGAGCGGATGCGGCGGGAGCCGACAGCCTGGCGGACGAGTTCCGCTGGCGGGCGACCCGTCCGCTGGCTCGGGCGGCGGAGCTGGCCCCGGGGCCACGCGAGGAAATCGCGGCCAACGACCGCCTTGCCGACATCTACCTCGATCTGGGATGGCGCCGCCTGGAGAGGGGCCGGGGTCGGATGTTCGGCTTGGGCCGCCGCTGGGATTCGCTGGCGGCGGCGGAACAGCTGGCCGCTTGCATCGTGGGGCTGGCGCCAACGCAGCGCCGTTCGGAGATCAATGCGTTTGTCACTGAGTTGGAGAAGGCTCTGGATCGCCCTGCCGCCGGGCGGTGTCCCGAATGACGGCGCGGAGCTCGCGAGCCTGGACGCCGGCTTCAGCCGCCGGAGTCAGCATGCTCTTCCTGATCGCCTTCTTTTGTGGCGGAGTGTGGGTTGGGGCTATCGGCGTGGACTTCTTGATGTTCGATCTGGTCGACGGCCTGGCTGCACTGTTGATCCTGTTCGTGCTGCTGAATACGGGTGTGCTCTCCTGGCCGGGTGATGTTTGGGGTGGTGTTGTGCTGGTTTATGCCGCGGCGGCGACGGCTCAGCTGGTCTCGCTCCTGCTCCCCCCGCCTGGAGTGCTGGAGTGGGTGGTGCTGGGCGTTCTCTTGTACTTCGCCTGGAACGCGAGCTTCGGCGCGCACCGGACCCGGGTTATCCTGGCTCTCGGGCTGGTCGCGCTGGGTCTGGCGGCGCTCAAGTACTCGGTGCTGCCGTTCATCTGGGCGCGAACCGAGCTGCCTCGAACTCCGATTCTGGATCTGCGAGCTCTTGGCGAGGGGATGAAGGCGCTGGTGGCGCTGTACGTGCCGACCCACGCAGTCAATCAGGTCTACGCTTTTGCGGCGCTATTGGCCTGGGTGCTGGCGGTGTGGCTCCAGTGGCCGCCGGAGAAGGAGACGGACTGGCTGCGGCAGTTGCCACGGAGCGAGCGGGATCGGCTGCTGTTCTGGCTGCTGGGTTCGAGCCAGGAGCGCGGGCGTGCTCTGGGTCGGGATGAGGTGCGCGGATATCTCGACCGCCAGGAAAGTGATGGGTAGCCGCAGGATCTAGGTAAGGACACCTCAGGCCGGACCCGGCTGAGCACCTTGTTCCCAGCCATCCAGAAGCGCCTGGGTGGCGGCGCCGGGATCGGCGGCCGCCATGACCGCTGAGACGACCGCCATACCAGCGGCGCCAGCCCGTGCGACCTCGGCGGCGTTGAGCGCTGTGACGCCACCGATGCCGACCACCGGTATACTGACAGCTCGCGCCACACGGCTCAGCTGCTTGGTGCCGATGACCTCGCCGATCACTTCCTTCTTCGTCAGCGTGCCGAACACGGAACCCACGCCTAGGTAGTCGGCGCCGTCCGCCTCGGCGGTCCGGGCCGCTGCCTCGGTGTCGGCGGAGCGGCCAATTATGAAATCGCGCGGCACGACCCGCCTAATCTCGGCAACCGGCAAGTCATCATCACCTAAATGGACACCGTGCGCGCCGGCAGCCAGGGCGACATCAAAGCGATCGTTAATCAGAAAGAGGGAGCCATGGCGAGCAGCGATGGGGCGAAGCGCCAGTGCAAGCTCCAGCAACTGGCCGCTGCTAGCCTCTTTGTCGCGTAGTTGGACTGCCGTGGCACCTGCCGCCAAAGCCGCCTCGATAACCACCAACCAGCCGGCGCCAGCGGCGAGCTTGCGGTCGGTGATGACCATCAGACGCAAGCGCTGGCGTAGCTGCAATTCTCCCCTGACGTCGTTCGTCATCGTCGGTCAGCCGTTCGGCCGACGTATCTCCTCTATAGAGCGGTTGTGCTCGACCAGAGTTCGCGAGAACTGATGCCGCCCATCCTCTCGCGCGACGAAATAGAGGAATGGAACGTCGGCCGGCCGCAGGGCGGCGTCGATGGCGGCGAGGCCAGGCGCGCCAATTGGCCCGGGTGGCAACCCTGCGTTGGTGTAGGTGTTGTAAGGGTTGTCGGCCACCTCATCAATATGGCGAAATAGCAAGCGGCTCTGACGCGACTCCAGAGCGTATTGAACGGTCGGGTCGGCCTGCAGCCGCATGCCGCGCTTGAGGCGGTTGTGATAGACGGCCGAAATGAGCGGCGTCTCGTCAGTCCAACGAGCTTCCGCCTGGATGATGCTGGCCAGCGTGATCAGCTCGCGCTCGGTCATCGCTAACGAGTCGAGCGCCGCGCGGCGTTCGGGTGTCCAAGCGGCCCGGTAACGGGCGAACATCGTGGCGGCGATCTTTTCGATGCGGACGGCTTGGGCAAAGCGATAAGTTTCCGGGAACAGGTAACCCTCGAGAGTCGGGCCAGGTGCACCCAGCGAGTCGGATAGCGAGGGGTCGAGCAGTATTAGTAGAACCGAGTCGGGATTGATCTCGGAGATTGCCGCTAAGCGCGGAGCGATCTGCCGGACGGTCCAGCCTTCAGGTATCGTCACCGGCACGGTCACGACGCGCCCTGCCACCAGGGCATCGAGGGCCGCCGACCAGCCGGCGCCCCGGGCGAGGTCATAAGTGCCGGCCTTGATGACGCCATCTTGGCCTTTCCAACGGACATAGAGCCGGAAGAGTCGCGGCCAGCGAATCACCGAGTGGGTGGCAAGGCTGTCGGAGATGGCGCGCAGGCTGGCGCCCTCCGGAATCACCAGGCGTTCGGTCTGCTGCGGTGACGGTTTGCCGCAGGCGCCGGCCGCCAGCAAAGCCAGAGACAGAGCCAGCACCGCCGTCGCGGGAAAACGCTTACGCCTGGGGCCTGGCATCGAGGTACGATTGCAGGATCAGCGCAGCGGCCATCGCGTCGACACGCGCCTTCTCGCGTCGTGCTTTCGCTGGCAGGTCGAGACGTCTAAGCTCGCGTCGAGCGCGGACGGAAGTGAAACGCTCATCCCAGTACTCAACCGGCACATCAGTCCGGCGTTCCAACCCCGCGCCGAAATCTCGGACCTCGGCGGCCTGAATGCCCTCCTCGCCGCCGGTCTCGATCGGCAGGCCGACAACCACGAGTTGCACTTCCCACTCCTTAAGCACTTCGATGATTCGAGTGTAAGGCGGACGTCGCCCGCGCCGGCGTAGAATTGTGGGAAGCGGCTGCGCGATGGTTCGCGTCGGATCGCTAACGGCCAAGCCGATGCGACGTGAGCCGTAATCGAGGGCAAGAACCCTGCTCATTGATAGGAATAGGCTCGTGATGTGACAATACGCCGCGACGGCTTGACCGCGCGACTCGCGCGCGGGAGGGTCACAGAGCGGCGATCGCTTCATCCAGGCTGGCGGAACCCGCCAGCTTCCTGTGGACCACCAGCAGGGTGACGGGGGAACCGAACAGGAAGCGGCAGGAGTCGTCGCCGTGGGATCGACACTCGACCTCCATGACGGCAACCGACTGGCCGACGGCCCGTGTGAGCAACTCGGCCATAAGTCCGGTCGTCAAGTGACAGCCCGGTCCATGACGCCCCTCGCTGGGGTCTGACTCGGCCCAGTTGCGTGCCACGATTGCTCCGACACCCTCGTTGACTTCGTGGTGGTCGATCTCGCCCCAGCCGGAGTCGGCGAAGTAGCGATTCAGCTCGGCCCAAAATGTCGTGAGCGGCAGTGCCGGTAAGGAGCTGCCACCCCGTCCGGCGATCGCCATCTCCGCATCACTGGCCAGGCGGCGGCCCGCCTCGCGCAGCACGCGCACGGCGTTCTCGCCGGCTGTCTGCTCGATGGCTCTCCGCAACTCGGCGAGCCCTCCCGTTGGTAGTCTCACGTCGCCCATGCGCGACCTTTCATTCATAGTGGCGTCAGCGTGGCGGCCAGGGCCGGGCCAGGTCACATTCTCATGTGCGGCCTCGAAAAAGGCCTGGTTGCCAGAGGAATAGATAGGTGGATCGGCCCGAGCCTACAAGGCCGCGCTGCGCGGCGAAGCTTGCTTGTGCCGATCCGGAGCGAGCGCTAGTCTGGTCGATCGTGCCTTGCATTGAAAGGAGTGCAGATGTCGAGACTGCGATGGATTCCCCCGACGGTCGCCTTGCTGGCGCTGGCTTGGCTCGTGTGGTTGTCGCCGAGCGCCGCCGGACAGTCCGCTAGCCCAGTCATCGCGCAACCAGCGGGGGAGGCCATCCCAGTCGCGGCACTCGAAAGGCGCCGCAAGGCGCTTTACGAGTTACTGGCGCCTGGGATCGCGGTGGTGCGTAGCGCGGACCGGAAAGCCGATTACGAATACGCCCAGGATTCCGATTTCCGACAGGACAACAATTTCTACTACCTGACGGGACTGGAGACTCCGGGGTCGTGGCTGGTTCTCTATAAGCCGGCGGGCGGGCCGGGTCGAACGGTGCTGTACCTGCCGGAGCCTGACAGCCGTTCCGAGACCTGGACAGGGCCTCAGATCGGCCCGGGACCAGAAGCCGTTCTTCTGACCGGCATAGGAGAGGTCCTTCCCGCCTCGCAGTTTCGGCGCGACATCATCGACGGTCTGGGGAGTGGAGCGCTGGGAGAAGTCGAGCGGTTCTATTTGCCGTCGGGTGGAGGATCACGCTTGGCCGGAGAGCTGGTGAGCTTGGCCGGCGAGCTGGAGCTGCTGCTGGTCGATCTGAGTGTGCCGCTAGCACAGCTGCGGCTGGTTAAGGATTCACTGGAGCTAGAACGGCTGCGTCGGGCGATCGACATCACCGTGGAGGCTCAGCGGGCGGCGATGGCCGGGGCGCGGCCCGGGATGTACGAGTATGAGCTCGAGGCCTTGGTCGAGTACGTTTTTCGTTCACGGGGGGCTGAGCGAGTCGGCTTCCCCACGATCGTGGGTTCGGGACCCAACAGCGTTATCCTCCATTACGACAAGAATCGCCGCCGCACGGGTGAAGCGGATCTTGTGGTGATCGACGCCGGCGCCGAGTACGGCTACTACACGGCCGATGTGACGCGGACTTTCCCGGTGAGCGGGAAGTTCACGTCGCGGCAGCGCGCGATCTATGAGTTGGTCCTGGCGACTCAGCAGTTCGTGATCGATTCCGTGCGTCCCGGGATGACTCCAATGCGGCTGAACGGCCTGGCGCGCGCCTACCTGCGCGATCACTCGAACGGGCTATGTGGAGCGAGGACGTGCGACCGCCACTTCCTGCACGGGATTGGCCACTGGCTGGGAATGGACGTCCACGATGTGGGGAGCTACGCGACGCCGCTGGCGGCGGGCATGGTCCTGACTATCGAGCCAGGCCTCTATCTGCCGGATGAGAACCTGGGAGTACGAATCGAAGACGATGTGCTCGTGACGGAAACGGGTCACAAAGTGTTATCGTCAGGAGCGCCACGCACTGTTGAGGAAATCGAGGCCCTGGTCGGAAGCAAGGCCGGGGCCTAGTTGGATGGCTGGCCGCCACCGCGGGAGAAAGTAGCCGGCGGCAAACCCCAGGGTGTTGGCTGGTGCAGGTCGCATTCCTCGACCGGTTCCGTGCCTGGCAGATAGACCTCGGTGTAGATGACATCGAGCGGGCAGTATTCGCTCTTTAGCTTGCCGCTCAGCTTGTCGATCGACCGATAAACCAGGCCGCCGGGCGGTTGCCAGTCCTCGGGGATCGGCCGGTTCTGGTAGACGCGCTGCATGAAGGCGCCCCAGACCGGCGCAGCGTGCGCACCGCCGACCGCTTTGTCGAAAATCTTCTTGGGCTCATCCGTGCCGATCCAGACACCCGCCAGCAGATCGGGTGTAAAGCCGACGAACCAGATGTCGGTCTCATCGTTCGTGGTGCCGGTCTTGCCGGCGGCCGGTATCTCTGGAGCGAGGTATTGCTGGCGCAGGCTGGCAGCCGTTCCCGTGTTCACTACATCCCGCAGCACGGTGAGCATAATCCAGGCGGTCTGAGGCTCGAGGATCTGGTCGCGTTGCGGTTCCGACTCCCAGATCACGCGCCCGTTGTTGTCCTCGATGCGCAGGATCGGCTGAGCGGCGACGTGCACTCCCAAGTTCGCGTAGGTCGTGAACGCTTCCACCATCTGGATGGGGATCACGGACGCCGCGCCGATCGCGGCCGCGGCGACCCGTGGTATGGGTGTGCGGATACCCATGCGCCGGGCGAGCTGGACGACGCTCTCCATCCCGACTTGCATCGCCAGTTTTACGGTTACCACGTTAACCGACCGGCGCAGCGCATCGCGGAGGGTCATCGGGCCGTGGAACTTCTCGTTGTAGTTCTTCGGCGACCAAATCCAGGTGGAGTCGCCCTCCGGGTCGTGCTGGTCGAGCTCCAGCGGCGCATCGTAAATGACGTAGGAGATCGGGTAGTCGCTGTCCAATGCGGCGGTGTACACCAGCGGCTTGAACACCGACCCGGTCTGGCGAATCGCTTGAGTGGCGCGATTGAACTGCGAGTGGTTCCAATCGCGTCCTCCGATCAAGGCGCGCACGTGGCCGGTGCGCGGATCGAGAGCGACGAACATCCCCTGCAGGTAGGGAGTCTGATTCCAGTTGATCGAATCGGGAGGAAGCTTCAACGCATCCTCGTAGCTCAGGTGTTCGAATTCGTTGACCGATTCGAGTCGCGTGAGCTGCGCCCGCAACGCCGAGTCAGCGATCGCTTGCATCTCTAGATCGAGCGTCGTGTAAATCCGGAAACCCGCCCGGTAGAGATCGCTGCCGAAACGGTCATCCATCATGCGCCGCACCCACTCGACGAAGTAGGGAGCGATCTTGTTCTCGCGACCGCGCGATGGCGTCCGTGGTATGGGGTACGCCTTCGCCGCTTCCGCTTCTTCCTTCTCGACGTAGTCCTGCCGCGCCATCAGGTCGAGGACGATGTTCCGCCGCCGCACTGCCGCCTCAGGCTGCAGCAGCGGTGAGAAGTGGGTCGGTGCCTTGGGCAACGCCGCCAGCAACGCCGCCTCCGGCAGGTTGAGCAGGCTGGCCGACTTGCCAAAGTAATTCTGAGCGGCGGTCTCGATCCCGTACCAACCGTGACCGAAATTGATCTGATTCAGGTAGGCTTCCAGGATCTCGTTCTTCGAGTAGATGCGCTCGATGTCGCGGGCGACCTTAGCTTCCTTCGCTTTACGCAGTGGGGAGACGTCGAAGCCGATCCGGTCGGTGAATTGGTTTCGCGCCAGCTGTTGCGTGATGGTGCTGCCACCCGGCCGGCCCGGGCCGAAGATTGCATATTCGATAATCGCGCGCGTGAAACGGTAGGTGTCGAGCCCGCTATGCCGGTAGAAGCGCTTATCCTCGATCGCGACGAAGGCGTGGGGGACATGGGGCGGAAGGTTTTCGATGCTGACCACGGTCCGGCGTTCGCGGAAGAACTCGTGGATCAGGCTGCCGTCCGCGGCAAAGAGCAGCGATGATTTCTCGGGCTCCCAGACCGTAATCTGCGCGATGGACGGGCAGCGCTCATCCCGGCAAATCCGATCCCAAGCGCCCCAGGCTAAGCCGAAGCCGACGCAGCCGAGGAACAAAAGCGTCAAGGCGGCGATGGTATGCCAGGTCCGCCAGCGGCGAACGATGGCGTAGACCCAGCGCAATCGGCCGCGGGAGCGGGTCGTGTCGTCACTGCCGCCTTTGCTGCGCGGCCTTTGAACACGCCGCCTTGTCCGTTCGAACATCAGTCTTCTAAGGCCTCTTCAGAGATTCGCGGTGGACGGCGAAAGCATAGAAGTGTCGCCTCCAAAGGGCAATATATGGGCCGGCCGGTCAGCGCCTAGCCGTCGCCTTCCGGACCCCGCTCGAGCAGCTCATAGGCCTCGCGACGAAGTTGCTCGGCGGGCCTGAGTGATCCAGCAGCAGCCATGACTTCGGCGCGGTAGAAACGAGCGGCTGCGAGGCGATAGATGCTCGGATCGCGAGCGCCTTTAATAAGACGGTCGCCGGGCGTGAAGGGTTGCCGGTTGATCTCGTCGTAGAGGTCGGCGAGCTGTGGGCCCGTCAGCCACGTGGCCTCGCCGTGTTGAACGGCCTGCAACGTTCGCGGTGCCAGCCATTCGATGCGGGGCCGATCGTCGGAGTTCAGTGTAGCAGTTTCGAGTCTCGGTGCTTGGCTCGATAGATCGCCGGCGTAAAGCAGCATGAAGCCGGTGAGGCTGCCCAGGAAGCTGTCGGGAAAACGGTCTGCGACTCGCAGGTCCCCCAGTCGCTGCTCCACGTTCTCGAGATCGATGGAGCGATCGTCGGCAAACGCGATGAGAGCCAAGGTCGTCCGGTCAGGATTGAACACACCGCGCCAGAGGGTCACGTTATCAAATACAGATAGGAAAGTGGCGGCGATGATGTCGAATTCGCGGCGCGAGAGTTGCCAGAGCGGGAGCCACTGAGCGTAGACGCCACCGGGTTTCAGGTGCGCTTTGACGGCTTCGAAGTGCTCTTGCGTGTAGAGGGCTCCGACCCCCGACCGCCAGGGAACGAACA
>JBFJOD010000087.1:0-13988 GCA_041617795.1 Gemmatimonadota bacterium
GAGGTCTTGGAATCATTGGTCCGCGGCCTCTTGGCCGCGGGCGTCTCAGAATCCGCGATCGACTTCGTCATGTCCGTCGGCGCACATCGCCCACCCGAGCCCGGCGAGCTCCGCCGCAAGGTCGGCGACGGGATCGCCGAGCGCTTTGCGGTCCGCGTTCACGATCTGACAGGCGATCTCGGTACCACGGCGATCGACCTTGGCGGCACGCCCCTGAGGATCGACGCCGCTTTCTTGGCGGCCAATTTCCGCATTGGCGTCGGCACCATCATTCCCAATCCGTTCGCCGGATTCTCGGGCGGCGGCAAGATCGTTCTGCCCGGCTTGGCATCCATCGAAGCGCTGGAGTGGCTTCATAAGCTGGCGATGCTCGGATTCGCCGGAGGCGTCGCCAAGACGACCGGCAATCGGATCCGCGCGGAGATCGATCGCGTCGCCAACGAGCTACCGCTTCATTTCTCTGTAAACTGCCTGGTCAATTCGCGCCGACGCATAGCGGAAATCCATTACGGCAACCCGGTTGACTCCCATCACAGCGGCTGCGCCCGCGCCCGCTCGGTCTACTCAACGCCGATGTCGGGTAGCTTTGACGTGCTGTTCTGCAACGCCTATCCCAAGGATGGAGAGTTTCTCCAAGCCGAAAACGCCTACAGCCCCATCCGGACGGGTGGTCTCAGCTTTCTCGCCGAAAAAGGCAGCGTCGTTCTGATGGCCGCATGTCACAACGGTCGCGGTCATCATGGGCTGTTCGATCAAGGCATGCCGCTTCACCGACCGGCCAGCGGCCCCAAGCGACATCTGCGCGGAGCGCCGGTTTACGTCTTCGCACCGGGAATCAGCGAAGCGGACTGCCGGGTCACACACTGGGATGGTTATCCCCATTTCCGTGACTGGCAAGCTCTCATCAAAGCTCTGCTGAGCCGCCATGGAAACGTGGCGCGAGTCGGCGTGTTCCCGGCCGGCGCCTGTCAACTCGGGCCGCCGAAAGCCTGATGATCCACATCGCCGAGGATCTGCTACGCTGGGGCCGGGAGGCGCCTGAATCGCCCTTTTTGGTCGCTGAGAACGGCCAGGCCTATTCGTACGGCGTGGCACTCCGGGCCGCCAGGTCGGCGGCAGCGAACCTGAAGAGGCAGGGCGTCGAAGCGGGCGATCGTGTGCTCATCCTCCTGCCCAATGGCATCGACTATCTGTCAGCGTACTACGGCACGCTTTTGCTGGGCGGCATCGCTGTCGGCTTGCAACCCGCCACGACACCCAAAGCGCTGGAGTACATCGCGGGCAACTGCACGCCCAAGCTCTGTGTCGCAGATGCCAAACGAAAAGCCGAACTTGTAGCCTCCGGGTGGCTCACGACTCTGACTCCCGCCCAACTAACGCAGGAGCGCACCTACGAGGAGCCGCCTACCGGCGGCGCGGAGCAAATCGCCCAGATCATTTACACCAGTGGGACGACAGGTACACCGAAGGGTGTAACGCTCAGTCACCGCGCTCTACGCTCCAACACCAGCGGGATCGTCGAGTACTTGGGCCTGACTTCGCGCGACCGTGTCGGCGTCGTGCTCGATTTCGTCTACAGCTACGGCAATTCGTTGCTGCAGACTCACTGCCGTGTCGGTGGCAGCCTGGCGCTCCTCGGCAGCCTGGCTTTCCCTGTCGCTGTAACCCAGCGGCTCCAGCAGCACGCGTGCACCGGCCTGAGCGGCGTACCGTCAACCTTCGCCCTGTTGCTCCAGCGCGGCCACCTCGACGAGCGCTCGTTGCCGGCTCTCCGCTATCTGACCTGCGCAGGTGGTGCGCTACCGACGGCAAATCTGCGAAGGCTTCAAAAGCTCTTTCCCGCCATTGAGATCTTTCTCATGTACGGGCAAACCGAGGCCAGCGCTCGACTCAGCTATCTGCCGCCGGCGGAATTGCCGAATCGCCCCAACAGCATCGGCAAAGGAATGCCTGGCGTGACGCTAGAGGTCTGTTCTCCGAGCGGCGGCACCGTCGACCCGGGCCTCGAAGGTGAGATTGTGGCCTCGGGCGAAAACCTGATGTCCGGATACTGGGACGACCCGGAGACAACGGCCGCCGTCCTACGAGGTGGAAGGCTGTGGACGGGTGATCTGGCGACGATCGACTCGGACGGCTTCATCTTCATCACGGGCCGGCGCAGCGATCTGATAAAAACCGGCGCTTATCGTGTCCACCCTAAAGAGATCGAGGAAGCGATCATCGCCATGGACGGCGTCCACGAGTGCGTCGTCGTCGGAATCCCCCACGACGTTTGGGGGGAGGTTATCGTCGCCTGCTTCACCGCCGGCAATGCACCGACCCTCTCGGCGATTCGCAAGCACCTCAGAGGCACGCTCCCGGAGTACAAGTGGCCGCGGAGCGTTCACGAGGTGAACACGCTACCCCGAACCGCCTCGGGAAAACCGCGGCGCCGTGAGCTGGCCTCGATGCTCCCGGCCCAAACAGGCCGATCCGACAATGCTTGACGCACTACCTCGGTGTTGCGATCACGCAACATGCCTGCGTCAGCCGGCCGGCAACCGGCGGCAGAGTGGCTTCCCAGCAGGGTTTTCCGTTGTTTCTTTGGGGTCGTTGGCGTCGCGCGCCGTGTACAAACCTTGCAAGCCTATCCGGCGCTGGTGCGCCCTGCCGAAAAACGGCCGGGACAGTGCAAAGTAACCGAGCCTACAAGACGTGAGCCGCGTTCGCGATAAGACCGGGATGACGCATAACAGCCTCTCCGCTGACTTGCTCGAGCAGCTGATCAAAGCGGCGACGAAGGCGAGCACGACACGCGAGGCCATCGCCGCGTTGACGGAGCTCAACACGGCCGAGGCCGTCGTCTGGCTTATCACCAACGAAGCGACGGCGCGGGCACAGTGCGCGCCGCGCGATCTTGCGGAATTGCTCGATGTCGTCGTGAAGGCGGGCCTGGCCGGCCGTGCTGGAACGCGTGCCGGGGACCTGGCCAAGCTGGTGGCCCGCTACGCGGATCTGGCCCACGCCGACACGCTGGCCACGGTCGCCAACTCGTTGCCGGCGGTGCTGCGTAACGAGGAGCTGGTGGGCGCCGTGCACAAGACGCTCGAGCGTGAACCGCGTCACGCAGGTCTGCTACGGGTGGCGCTCGACCACGCGCTGCGGAAGAAAGAGATGTTTGAAGCTCATCGCCTGCTGACCCGGCTCGGTCGCGCGGACGACAGTCAAGCCACGCTTCACTTCATCTGGCGCAAGCGGTCCGTGTTGAAACCGACGGACCGACCGCCGGTTCGCATCGCGTTGATGAGCTCGTTCACTATCGATCCGTTAGTGCATTACCTCGATCTCGAGTGCCGGGCGATCGAACTGGAACCCGAGATATACGTGACGCCGTTTAATTCGTGGGCGCAGGAGATCATCGCGGAGACTTCCGGACTTCGGAAGTTCAACCCCGAGATAGCCTTCTTGTCCGTCTCCATCGATGATCTTGTCGGCGACCTTGGCGGCCTAATTTCTGGCGATCAACTCGAAGAGGCCGGTGAAGCAGCAGTCGACCGAATCCTCGTTGCCGCGAAACAGTTTGCTGAATGGTCCGATGCGGCCCTCGTCGTTCATAGCCTGCTCTCGGTTCATCGTGAACCTTTGGGGATCCTCGCCGACCGCGGTAAGCCAGGTCGGGCTGCCTGGCTGGAACGCCTCAACGCCCGGTTAGCTGATGAGCTCCAGAAGCTGCCGCGCGCCTACGTCCTCGACATGACCGATGTGTTGCTGAGGCGGAAAGGGGGCGCGCTGGACAATCCCAAGATGCGTCATATGGCGGCAATGCGCCTCTGCGGCCCCGTCGTCGGCGATGTCGCACGGGCCTATACGCATTACATCGCACCGATCAAGGGACTCACGCGCAAGTGCGTGGTCCTCGATCTCGACAATACTCTGTGGGGCGGGATCGTCGGAGAGGATGGACCACACGGAATTCGGCTCGGTGGTACTTCGCCTGGCTCGGAATACCAGGAATTCCAGCGCTACTTGCTGTCGCTTACGGACCGCGGGTTCTTGTTAGCCCTCATTTCCAAGAACAATCCGGACGACGCTCTCGAGGTCATCCGTTCGCATGAAGGCATGATCCTCCGCGAAGACGCTTTCAGCGCCCTGCGGATTAACTGGCGGCCCAAGCCAGAGAACATGATTGGCATCGCTGAAGAGCTGAATATCGGCGTCGACTCGCTGATCTTTCTCGATGACAATCCGCATGAGCGCGAATTGATGCGACAAGTGCTGCCGGACGTGCTGACGCCGGACCTCCCGGCGGATCCCTCGCTTTACAAGGCAACGGTCGAGGCCCTGCCTCAGCTTCAGAAGCTGGCGATTACCGAAGAGGATCGCACCCGTACCCAAATGTATCAGGCGAAGCGCCAGCGGGAGCAGACGCGCGTAAGCGCCGGCTCGCTGGAGGACTACCTCAAATCGCTCGATATCACCGTGACCATCGGGCAAGTCGACGAGGCCAGCCTTCCGCGCGTGCATCAGCTGTTTCAGCGAACGAATCAGTTCAATCTTACGACACGCCGCTACGCTATCGCGGATCTCGAAGCGATCGCCGGAGATCGTGGCTGCCGCCTCTACACGCTGCGGGCGCGCGACCGGTTTGGCGATCATGGATTGGTGGCGACGGCCTTGGTCCGCAGCGAGGCGGACACTTGGAGGGTAGATAGCTTCTTGATGAGTTGCCGTGTTATCGGTTACGGCGTCGAAACAGCACTTCTCGCTACCGTCGGCGAAGACGCCCGCGCGGCTGGTGCTGAGAAACTTATCGGTGAGTACATCGAGACCGCCAAGAACGCACCGGCTCGTGACTTCTATTCCCGGCACGGGTTCTCGGACCTCGGCACCGAGGATGGCGTCACCCAATGGGTAGCCTCGCTGACTGACGCGAACCAAACACTGCCAGCGTGGATCCGCAGGGAGGTGGCCTGATGGCCCCTGAAGATGTCGTTAGCCGGGTCTTCGGCGTAGATCGCGGACGCGTCACCGACGCGACCTCCAACACCACCCTGGCCGAATGGGACTCCATGGGCCACGTCAACCTCATACTGGAACTCGAGGCGACCTACGGCTTGTCCCTTTCGCCAGACGACACCCTCACGATGACCAACGTAGAGGCCATCAAACGCGTCCTACAAAGTCGCGGCGCGGCCTGGTAAAACGTCACCAAATGACTCAGGGCAAGACTTCAGTCGAGGTCGTACGCGTCGACGAACGGCACACCGCTGCCCTGGCCAGCTTCATCCAGAAAACCTGGGACCCCACAGCATCTGAGGACCGTTTGCGGCGGGCCAGGGCAGCATCTGCTTCGGATAATCCAGCCGCGCACGGAACCGCGCCTCCGACTTTCCTCTTGATGTCGGGTGGTCAGCCACTCGGTCACGTTACGACGATCCCGATTCGACTCTGGCGCTCCAGCGGCGAGGGGCCGGCTCACTGGGTCAAAGGGCTGATGGTGCTGCCGGAACACCGCAACGGGCCCGTCGGCTTCTATGTCCTCAAGGAGGCGGTCGCGCAGCTCGACACGGCTCTGGCGATGGTCGTCCAGCCAGCGCCCCGAAAGCTGTTTCAAGCCCTCGGCTTCACCGACCTCGGCGCCATGCCCAATTACCTCAGGGTGCTGGATCCCGTCGGGTTCCTGCGGCGCTTGGATCTCTCAGCCCTCGGCCTCTCGGGCGTACCGGCTTGGGCGCGCGCCGCCCTGCGCTTCGCCCAGCGTTCGGGGCTGGCTCTGGTCGGTGGCGCGGCAGCTGCTGCCACAACCCGGCTTTGGATTCTGCTCGCCGGCGGCCGCAAGCACGGGCTCGAAATCAGGACTCCCGAGGAGATCGACCGACCCGGCTGTGACCAGCTCTGGCAGCGCGTCAGGAGCAAGATCGCGGCGACGCCAACCCGCGACGCGGCCTATCTCGATTGGCGTTACAAGAAGAGCGAGCCGAATCGCTATTATTTTGGCGCGGTCTACGAGGATGGACGGCTTGCCGGCATAGCTGTTGTGCGGCGTCCCCGGGCCAATGGCGATCCGCGCCTGGCCGGGCTTCGCGTGGCCACGCTGTCAGACCTGCTGTTCCCTCCCGACCGTCCGCGGGTCGGGCTCGCGGTACTGGCGGCCGCCGAGATCGTCGCGCTGCGGTTAGGCGCCGACGCGCTACTTTTCAGCTGCAGCCACAGCGTTTTTCCACCGCTGCTCAAGCGCCGTGCTTTCGCGCCTGTGCCTGGAAACGTGCATCCGCTGATCCGTGCCGCGGCCGACACGCAGGAACTGCCGACGTCTTTAGGCGACTGGTGGCTGACCCGAGGCGACAGCAGCGCCGACGAAGTATTCTGAGATCGCGAGGCGAAGTACTATAACGGCGAGGCCGAAGACTGTGAGCGGTACCAGGCACGTGCGAATACCCCGGTCACCCGTGGGAGCGCCTTTGTGGTCGGCGCGCCTCGCTTATCTGGGCGTACTCGCCATCGCGACTCTCGTTCCGTTTCAGCTCGACCTGGACTCCGCCGCCGTGGCCGAACGACTGAGCTTGGCCTTCGAGCCGCTGATGAGCGCGAAGGATGCTGTCGATGCCGCGCGCAACGTCGCGCTCTTCGCCGGCTGGGGGGGCCTTTGGATGGTCACGACGCGACGAGCGCAGCTGGCGATCGACATCGCCCACGCCACAGCCAGCGGTGTGTTGATCAGCCTGGCGGTGGAGGGGCTGCAGCTGTTTTCCGCTGTCCGCAACACGAGCGTTCTCGATCTCATGACCAACGGCGGCGGAGCGCTGGTCGGCGCGCTGACCATCTTCGTGCTGACAGCTACGATCCGCAGCGTTCACGGCAGACGATCTTTCGTGGGGATGCCTGCGTTCGTTTTTGCTGCGGCCTACGCCGGTGCGGTGTTCTTGGAGTCTGTTTTCCCTTATTTCCGCCATGATCCTTTGCCGGGTGTCTACGGCGGCCCGTTCACCCGCTTCAGCGCAGCATTGCGCGCTTTCGATTCCGGTTCCCTCTTCGCGATACCGGAGCTCGATATCGTTCTGTTCCTGCCACTGGGCTTTCTCGCCGCCGCCGCGCTGGTCGAGCTTGGCCTGGGTTATGGAGCCGCCGCCGCCACTACCGCGGCCGCGGGCCTTGCCCTGTCCATCCTCGCCGAGATCGGTCACGGGTTCCTCGCCCAGCCTATTCAGCTCGGCGCGATCGTCACCCACGCCGCTGCTATCGGCGCCGGCGCCTGGCTGGCGGCGGCCAACCTCCCATCGCTGTCGCGCCGCCTGCACGGGCGCGACCGGCCGCTGTTGCTTCTGGTCATATATGGTGTGTTGCTCTGCGCCTGGTCCTGGCGGCCGTTTTTCCCGGAGTTCGATTTCTCGGCGCTTGCGGAGCAGTTTTCGCTTAACCGCTGGATTCCCTTGGCCGCGCATGCTCCGCGCGTAGATCTGTTCAGTGTCAGCGACGTGATGGCCTCATTCCTGCTTTATGTGCCGCTTGGCGCCTTGTTGGCGGTCTGGCCGCTTCAGCATCACGGGCTCAGGCGCGGCTTTCTTCCAGCCATCTATCTGGCAGCCGCCATCGAGCTAGGTCAGATTCTCGTCGCCGATCGTTTCTTTGACATCACAGACATCCTCGTGGCAGCGGCTGGTGTGGCGATCGGCTGGACCGTAGTAAGGCAAGCCGGCTTCAAGCCATACGGCGAACTGCTTGCGAGCGCTCCCGCCCGGACCAAGCGCTCGACCGTAAGTGGCAGACGACGATGACCGCAGCGTTGAAATTTCCTGATGGAAAGCGTTTTGCTTTCACGATAATCGACGACACCGACGTCGCGACGCTGCTGAATGTGAAACCTATCTACCGTTTGCTCGAAGACCTGGGTCTTCGGACAACCAAGACCGTCTGGCCGCTGGATTGCCCCGAAGGTAGCCGGAATTTCTCGAGCTCCGAGACACTCGAAGACTCCGCATATCGAGACTTCATCGTCGACCTTCAGCAACGAGGCTTCGAGATCGCTTCGCATGGAGCGACGATGGAGACCAGTACACGCGAGCGGACTCTCGCAGCCTTTGATCGCCACAAAGAGCTCTTCGGCAGTTTCCCACGCGTCCACGCGAACCACGCCTTCAACCGCGAGAACATCTATTGGGGGGCCGCCCGCGTCGACCACCTCCCGGTCAAGACGCTGTATGGCCGCTTCAACGGCCGGCCCGCCGACTACTATCTCGGGCACGTCGAGGGTTCTCCTTACTGGTGGGGCGATTTCTGCCACGAGCACATCGCCTATGTTCGGAACCTCACGTTCGCAGAGATCAACCTCGCCAAGGTCAACCCCTCCATGCCCTACCGGGACCCCTCGCGGCCCCTGGTCCGCGGCTGGTTTTCGGCCTCCGACGCGGAGGACTGCGACGAGTTCAATGAGCTGCTCCGCCCCGAAAACCAGGAACGCCTGGAAGGTGAAGGCGGCTTCTGCATCGTAGCGACCCATCTCGGGAAAGGATTCGTGACCGACGGCATCGTGGATCCGCAGACGCGTCGCAACCTCGAGGCTCTGACCCGGCGGCCCGGCTGGTTCCCGACCGTCGGCCAGTTGCTCGATTGGCTCCGCGCCCAACACGGTGGTGAGGGACTGCCGCAACGTGAGTGGCGCAAGATGCAGCGGCGCTGGGCACGCGATCTCGTCTGGCGCAAATTGCGCCAGCGTCGCCAACGTCGCAGCAGGCGGCGCCGTTCATGAGCCGCCTGGGCCCCACCGTCCGCCAACTCATCGCCCTACCCGCGTTCAACCGGATCTTCACACCGCTCGTTCGTGACCGGGGCGTCATTCTGCGGCTTCACCGGTTCCGCGACCAGGAACGGGGGATCCGCGGGCGCGACCCGTCAGCGCTGCGGACCGTCCTCGAGTTCCTGCGACGCCAACGTTACGATCTCGTCTCACTCGACGAACTTCTCAGCCGCTTGGGCGGCGCGGGACCACCGCTGCGCCGCACTGTCGCCGTGACCATGGACGACGGCTACCTGGACCAGGCAACAGTCGGTGCGCCGCTTTTCGCGGAGTTCGATTGCCCGGTAACGACCTTCGTCACCACCGGCTTTCTGGATGGCTTGATCTGGTTCTGGTGGGACAAGGTCACACACATCTTCGAGCACTCGCGGGTCAGCGACCTGCGAGTCGAACTCGCAGCTGCCCCAAAGACTTATCGCTGGACAGACGCGGCCACCCGCACTCAGGCCGCTGACGATTTCAAGGAGCGCTGCAAGGACGTTTCCGACGCAATGAAGGAGGACGCCATTCGTCGGCTGGCGGAGGCCGCCGACGTCGAGCTGCCGGAGCGTGCACCGGCGCAGTACGCGCCGATGTCATGGGATCAGCTTCGCGCCTGCGAAAAGCTGGGTGTCTCGTTCGGACCGCACACGGTGCACCACCCGATCCTTGCCCGCGTCCCGGCTGATCAGGCGCGCGCCGAGATCGTCGATTCTTGGGAGCGGTTGCGGGCAGAGGCACGGCGGCCACTGGCCGTGTTCTGCTATCCCAACGGTAGGTTGGAGGATTTCGGCCAGCGCGAAATCGCAGTGTTACGATCGCTGAAGTTCACGGGAGCGGTAGTGACGGAGCCCGGCTACAACCACTCTGGTTGGTTCAGGAAGGATCCCGAGGCGCGCTACATGCTGCGTCGCTTCGGCAATGCCGATAGCCTGCCCCACGTGGCCCAGTTCGTCAGCGGGTTCGAGCGGCTCAAGCGGGTCATTCTGCGAGGCGCTTCCGAACGTCCGACCGATGTTTCAGCCGGTTAGCCGATCCAGCCGTCGATCACAACGGCCTCTCCTCCAGCAACTCGCGATACAGGTCAAGGTAACGCTGCGCTACGAGCCGAATGCGAAACTCGGACTCGATCCGCGCTCGTGCCCGTCCCCCCATGCTCGCTCGCAGGTTCGCATCTTTCAGCAGCTGAACGACACGCTGCACGAACGCTGACACGTCGCCCGGCGGCACGAGGAAGCCACTCTGCCCATCGACCACCACTTCCGGGTTGCCGCCCACTCGAGTGACAACGACTGGCAATCCATGGTTCAGCGACTCTAGCAACGTGATCGACAGTCCTTCTGAGAGGGATGTGAGTACAGATACGTCCATGGCGCTGTAGCAACGGTCGATATCGCCGCGGTATCCTGCCAAGCTGAGGTGGTCCGCTATGCCGAGCTCCCGCGCTTGCACCCTCAATGCCTCTTCATTCTCGGCCCGCCCGATAATCAGAAAGCGCGCCTTGGGCACCTGGCTTACGATCGCGGGAATCGCTTCGAGGAAGTAAGAGCCGCCCTTCACCGCCCGGTTGAGGTTGGCAACCATCCCGACTACTAGATGGTCGGCGTCCAAGCCGAACTCGTCCCGGACTTCCATCCGAGCGGTTGGACTCAGCTCGGCCGGCTCCACTCCGTTCCGCAGTACCAGTGTGCGGGCTGGATCCACACCTTCCCGTTCCAACACAACTTCCCGCACCGCGTCCGCTACACAGACGACGCGATCGGGGATATGAGACGTCAGTCGCAGGAGCCGATAGTCACGCGGCCTCCAACTAAAACCCATGTCCTCGCGATTCTCGATCAGCGTTCGGATCACTCCAAGCCGCTTGAGCAACCTGCCGTAAATGATCGACCAATAGAAGTAGGTATGGACGATGTTGGGAGGATCATCCAAAGCGCAGCGACGAAGTTGAAGCAGCCGGCGGAGCTGAGCGACCGGATAGCGGTCAAACCAGCGCTTCGGCGGCGCATATTCCACCGACGCATCGGGGCTCAACCGCTCGTCGTAGCGACGTGCCTGACTGATGATGCGGGCCTGCCACTGCGATCTGTCCCAGTGGCGGAGAAGGGAGAACAAATGGTTGCCGGTCCCTCCTCCGATGTCGTCAGCCAGGAAAAGGACCCTCCGCATCGCCGGCGCGCCAGCAGCGGCGCCTTGATTGGTCGCCGCTGCTTGCTCTTCTGTGCCGTCGGCCGCCGTGCGGATAGAGTTACTGGCCACGCGTCGTCTAACGATCTCCGGTCAACGCACTTGCGACTTCCACGGGGATGTCCGTCGTCACGAACTGGCAGGCACTGGCTCGCAGATCGCGCTCCAACGCCCGCAGCCGCCGGGGCTCCAAGAAACGTGAGTCGAAAGCTCCTAATGCATCAGCTGCCAGCTCCCGGCCCAACGACAGCAGGCCGTTGCGAAGCGCCTTGTCTTTGAGGCGTGCCAGCTTTGCGCCGAGATGGCGGGCCGGTAGGCGACTCTCCAACGTTGTCGTCTGGTAAAGCACTGAGGAGACATCTTGCAGCCACGCGAGGTAGGCCGCCCGCTCTTTGCCGGATAAGGGATGCACGGCGAGATCCGCTCCGGTCATCGTTGGGTGCACGCTAAAACTCAGCAGTCTCGAGCGGTCCAGTTCCAGCTGCACGACCATCGCCTTGTCGATGAAATCGCTATATGGCGGCTTTGCCGACTGGAAGAACCAGTCGTGGATGTCCGTGATGAAGCTCCCCAACCCGTGCGCGATCAGTCCGCCGGAATAGACCTCGATACCCTGCGGAACATGGCAGTGGTGGCAGAGGATGGCGGTGGCCCCCAGATCGATGAGTCTGCGGCAGAGGCCCTGGCGACTGACGGACGGGTAGAAACAGAACTCGTTTCCGGCATCGGGTCCCGTGTGCAGGGACACGATGACATGATCGACCACTGACTTGAGTCGCCGCACATCGTCGAGCATCATGCCGGGATCGTTGGGGGCACAGCCAGGGATCACGTCCGTCGCGATCTGATGCAGCGGAAAAGTGTAAGCAAGGAACCCGACGCGGATTCCGTTCGCTGTCTGAATCGCCGGCGTGCGAGCACAGCTTATGTTCGCACCTCCGCCGACCCAACCGATTCCCTTTTCGTGCAGCAAGGCAAGCGAGTCAGCCAGTCCTTCGTCCAAGCAATCGAAGATATGGTTGTTGGCCACGCTGACGACCGTGAAGCCGGCATGCTCGATACTCTCTATGGCTTCGCGCGGCGCGCGTCGCGCTCGATGCCGGATCACCGGGTGCCGGCGCTCCGTGTTCGTCAACGGCCATTCCAAGTTCGCGAAGCGGATGTCCGCTTCGGCGAGTAGCGGCCTCAGCGCTCCCAATGGGTGAGTCGGGCCGATTCCCTCTATCGCTTCGCCCACACCCGCCCCGAGCATGAGATCGCCAACCGCCGCGATCCGCACTCCCGGGTCTCCAGCACATAGCTGGTGGTGGCCGTCCTGCAGACGCACCTCTGTTAGGCTCATCCGTTCAGCTTTAGAATTGTTCATGCCAGCGCGAATTGGTCAGGCTGCGACTCAGTTTCTCCATCGAGCACCCTCTGATGCCTGATCAACGCGTCGACGAAGAACTTGGTGGCCCAGTTCAGGGTCTGGTAGGTCCCGTAGCCACCACCGATCGGCGCCGAGCCTTTTATTCCTCCGCGCACGCCCGGGCGTTCGCTCGATCGGTTCTGCGTCGACTTGATGAAACTTAATACGGCGGGCACCGGTTCTAGCCACTCCGCGTCACCCGTGATCGAAAACAACCGCAGCCAAATACTGGCACTTTGTGCCTGCCCGGTCAGACAGCTCCACGGCACCGTAGCCGACCAGTCCGCCGCGTAGCGGCCGGGCATCCAACCGTCCGAGCGTACCGAACCTCTGAGGGCCCCAGCCGCCCGAATCGCGGACTGTATCATCTCATCGTCCTCGAGAACACGGCCACCCTCCAGCAAGCCACGAACCGCGTAGGCCAGGGTGTGTAGCAACGGACGTTCCGCATCGCTCAGGCAGCAATCAGGGATCCAGCCGTTCTCGTGCTGTTTGTCGATAACTGCCGTCAGCGCTCGTGCCGCGCCGGTCGTGAACGCGGGTTCGTTTAATCGCCACCCGGCTTCGGCCAGAGCCCACGCCGTACGAGCGTTGTAGAGTGTGGTTCCCGCCCGGGCGAACTGCGAGTTGCCGCGCCGCCACAGTCCGTCGGTGTCCAGCGTACTCACCAGGAAATGGCCGGCTCGCCTTGTCGCATCGGCGAAGTCGCCGTCCTCGGTCTCTTCCAGTGCGCTCAGCCAGCCGAAAATTACCTGTCCGGTGTTGAAGACCGCTGGCGACTCGCGCTGTCCCATGACTCCGCCACGTACGGCACCGTTGCCGAGCTGGATGTCGATCTCCCAGCGCGCCGCCCGTTCCGCTCGCTGGGCCAAGTCGGGCCGGGCCAGGATGCGGCTCGCTTCGCACAGCGTCGGGATGATGTAGCCGGTCGTCTCAGGATAGGACGGCTGCCAGCCCCGTCCGCCGAAGTATGCGTTCCAGGCCAGGCTGTAGCCGCGCGCGAAACCGTCATCCGGTGTCGCATCCTGGGCCCGCTCCAACCATCCCAACGCCTCAGACAGATGTGGCAGGTGTTCAGCCTCTACCGGATGGCCGCCCCGTCGCTCAAGCCTGATCTCCCGCCGGGCATCAGGGCTTAGCCAGGGATTGCTTCGCCAGCGCCGCAGCCTGCGGGTGACAGCACGTTTTGGAGCTGACAGCTTAGACCTCGACATCGCTATCGTCACCTTCCAGCACACGCGAGGCAGACCCCGCCGCAACGGCACGTCCGTTGAGCACGGCGGCGTACCGTTGCGCTAGACGTCTCAACCGCTGAAAGGGTTTGATCAGCCAAACCCGACAGAAGCCGAGCATCATCTTGTAGTCCCAAACCCTCCAAACCGCGAAAGACTTGGGTCCCCTCAACGATTGCAGGTACTGCCGCCAGGTGTATTCTGATTTGCTGATGTAATAACGAGCCGACTTGATGTCCGACCAGAGAAGAATCCACTTGCGGTCATAAGTCGGCTCGGGCTCCTTCGGATGTTCTAATCCGATCAGATGGAAATAGGCGCGTGAGATTATGTCCATCCCGTTCGCGACAGCCACACCGACCTGCAAGTTGACTCGACCCACAGTCGGTTCTGTCACGTAGAAATCGCC
>JBFJOD010000088.1:0-13878 GCA_041617795.1 Gemmatimonadota bacterium
CTATGTCGTCGCTGTTGGCCGGACTGCCGGTTCTCAGCCTTTTCTTGAACGGTTGTTCGTCTCCAGAGCGAACCGTCGACATCGCAGTCACTCAGGTCTATGCCGCCGAGCCCGTTCTGGGAGAGCGTGCGGCGCTGTACTTCATGGTGACCAACGGCGGCAGCTCTGATGACGAACTTCTTTCCGTTTCCACACCGGTTGCAGGTGTCGCGGAGATCCACCGGACCATCAAGGACGGCGACTTGATGAAGATGATGCCGGTGCAACGATTGTTGGTACCGGCCGGCGCCCAGCTTCAGCTGTTACCGGGCGGCAATCACGTCATGTTGCTGGAATTGCGCAGGCAATTGAGCCCGGGCGATCGCTTCGACGCCACCCTGCACTTCCGCTCTGCTGGCGAAGTGACCGTCCGTGGCCTGGTCCTGTCTTACGCCGATCTGGAAGAGAAACTGACCGCCGCTCAGCCGGAGGGCTGAAGTAAGATGCGCTGGTGGTGCGCTTCATCCCAGGGAGCAGCCTGGGACTGGAGTTGGCAGGCCTACCCCGGCGTGTGGGCTTTCATCCTCTTACTTGCGACAGCCTATTGGCTTCTAACGCAGCGTCCGACGACTAGCGCTGCGAGCCAGCCAGCACGTCGGCGGCGGCTGGCGCTCTTTTCGGCAGGCCTATTGTCGCTGTGGCTCGCCCTCGATTGGCCGCTGGGACCGCTGGGTTCCGGCTATCTGGCTAGCGTTCACATGGTGCAGTACCTGCTGATCGCGCTGGTCGCACCTCCCCTTATCCTACTGGGAATCCCGCCAGCTAAATTCCAGCGACTGCTCGATTTCCCGCGCCTGGTGACCGCGCTGCGGAACCTGACCCAGCCATTGGTCGCGTTCTTCGTCTTCAACATCATTATCATAGCAGCGCACTGGCCATCCCTGGCCGATCCGCTGATGGCCGGCCAATTCGGCTCTTTCGTGATCGACATCTCCTGGCTGTTCGCCGGTCTCCTCTTCTGGTGGCCGCTTATCAGCCCGATTCCCGCCTGGCCGCAATTCGTGCCGCTGCTCCGACTGGCGTACCTCGGCTTGAACGGAATCATCCCCCGGCCGCCATTCTTCATCTTGCTGTTCAGCAAGTTCCCGGCTTACGCGACCTACGAGCTAGCGCCGCCGATCCCGGGAACGACCGCCTTGAGCGATCAACAATTGGCTGCGGGGATCATGAAGCTCGGTTCTGCCTTCATCATGGTGATCGCGATGGCCTTGGTTTTTGCCGCATGGGTGCGGACCAGCAAGGATGATTCGGCATCGTCAGCTTGAAGACGCACTTGACGACGGCATCCGGTTCGCCGTAGTCTTAACGGAGCTAATACACCAGGCGGGCGGAACAACTCGGAAGCCGGTGAGAATCCGGCACGGCCCCGCCACTGTGTGAGGCCCGGCGCAGAGCCGGTAGTCGCCAACTCGATGAACCACTGGGACCATTGGAGTCCTGGGAAGGTGAGTTTGGCTGCCTCGAGTCAGGAGACCTGTTCCGCCGCTTTTGCCAAAGCACTCTGCCAGGGCAAGACGTGCGGGCTTTGTTTTTGTCACCAGCTAACCGTTACTGCACCGACCGGCCAGCGATCGGCCGGTGCGGGCCCGCCCTTGCGCTACTTCGCCTGTTCCCAATCCGCATCGCTTTTGCGCTCCGCCCGATCCTCACGCTGCCCCTGCTGATTCTCCTGCCCGCCGGCCTCGCTAGCGCTCAGTATCCCGGCCAGTTGGCCGGTCGTGTGACGGATGCGATCTCCGGCCTGCCGGTTGAAAACGTGTGGGTCGAAGTGCTCGAAACTGATCTGACCGCTGTCAGCGACGGTCTAGGCGAATTCCGCATCGCTGGTCTGGAACCGGGCCGGCACCGGGTTCGCGTCAGCCGCCTCGGTTACGAGACGATCGTTCGCCAGGTCGAGATTCACAACGGCAAGACCGCACGATTGGCCCTACCGCTCGCCGTGCGTCCCATCAGCGTCGACGCCATTCGAGCTGAAGCGATCGCACCTCACGGCCAACCAGGCGAACCCGGTGTCATTTTCATATCGCGGGAGACAATCGAAAGCAGCGGCGCACACACGGCAGCCGAACTGCTAGACGGCTACGCTGGACTGATCGTTCAGCCACGCGGTCCCGTCGGCGCTCAAACCATCAGTATTCGCGGAAGCTCTGCAGACCAGGTTCTGGTCCTGCTAGATGGCGCACCCTTGAACAACCCGCTCACCGGCGAGGCCGATCTTTCGACCGTTCCCGCGGCTGGTATCGAATCGATCACGGTTCTGAAAGGCAGCCACTCCGCGCGGTTCGGGGCCGGAGCCCAAGCGGGCACCGTATTGATCGAATCACGAGTCGAATCACCACCGTTCACGGCCGGGATCGAAACCGGCTCGCTGGGCACTTGGGCGGCGGGGACGGAAGCGGCTGGCGGCTCGCAGTTGCGCTGGGCGGCCGGCGCTCACGTCCGGACCGTCGATGGGAACTTCACCTTCAGGCAGCCAGACGTGTTGGGCGGTGGAATGACCGCTCGCACCAATTCGAGTCTCAAGGAAACCAGCGCTCACACCGCTCTATCCGGCGTCGTCGGTGCGAATACGCTACGAGTCCGCGCCAGTTACGCGCAGTTGGATCGAGGCATTCCCGGGACCAGCTTCCTGCCGACACCAACTGCAACCGAAGATCTAACGCGTTGGAACGCTCAGGCCGGGTGGGAGCGCTTGTTTCCTACAACGCGACTTACCGCTCACGCTCACGCGCTCTGGCAGCGAAACACCTTCGCCGACCCGGGCCCTCCGATCGGCCCCGCCTACGACAGCCGCAGCGACGGCTCGGCCTGGGGTGGACGGATCAGCGGCGAATTTTCCGGCGCGGGGCTGGTACGGTCACTGGCTGCAGGCTTGGAGCTGAACCAGCTTAGCGTGGAAAGCACAGAGCTGGATCCGAGTAGCGTGCAGGCGCGATTCGACTACGGCGTCTTTGTCAGCGGTCGATTCGCTCCGTTCGGTGCCGCACCCGCGCCCCGACTGATCGCGGCGCTGCGACTCGACCGTGATGATCTCGGTCGTGCCTGGTGGGTGTCTCACGAGCTCACGGTCTCGGCCGGCAGGGGACCCGCTTCTTTCCATCTCAAGCACGCCAGCAGCTTTCGACCACCCAGCTTCGGCGACCAATTCTTTCGGGAAGGTGTGCAGGTTGCGGCCAATCCGGAGCTGCGGGCCGAACGTGTGCCTGCCGAACTCAGCCTCGCCACCGTCCTCCGCGGTCGCCTGACTGGTTGGGCTGACGCCCGGCTGAGCATCGAAGCCTACACAGCTGATGTTCGAGACATGATCATCTGGGCTCCCGATTTTCGCTTCGTCTGGAGCCCGCGGAACTTTGATGTGAGGCGTCGCGGCCTGGACTTGGAGGCCGAGGTCACGCTGCCGCGCCACAGCCTGACGATCAGCGCAGGCTATGGACTGGCTCGCATCGTTTACGACCGGCCGGGCCCTGACACGGTGCAGGTGATGTACCGCCCCCGTCACAGCGCGGGCATGTCGGCAAGCTGGAGTCCGGCAAACTGGGACCTGAGCGTCGGCGCGAACTACGTCGGCAAGCGTTATCCGGTTCCCGCTCCCCTAAACGCACTCGATCCGTACTGGACGATCGGTTTGCGGATGCGACACCGCTTTGCCGCCGGTGCCTGGCAGCTTGTGCCCAGCCTGTCAGTCGACCGTCTTTTCGATAATGAGGACTCTCTGATCTTCGGCTATCCGGAACCGGGGCGGATCATCCGGCTGGCCATCGAAGCTCAGCCGCGCTGAAACGGAGCGAGCATGAAAGCAAGACCGCGAAGGCACCGGCGATGGCGACTGCAGGCTGTGGCGCTGGTGCTGCTACCCATATCGTCTACGACCTCGTGCAACGACGCTGGCCCTATGGGCGTACCGGAGATTTCAGGGGTGGAGGTCGCAGTCGTGGTCAACAGCGTGGACATCTCGGTCTCGGTCTTTCCAGTCGACAGCCCCCTGACGGGACGGCGGATCGGACTAGCCCAAGCGGGCTCACCCGTCAGCCTGGCCGCCCGCGGACACCTTGCCATCGTACCGCTTGGGCTGGTGTCGGCTGCCGCCGTCGTCGACTTGCGGACAGCCGCCGTCACGCCGATCGCGCTACCCGACAACTCCGGCGCCACCGGCGCCGCGTTCATCAACGATTCCATCGCTTACGTGGCCAATCCGAACCGCAACTCCGTGAGCGAAGTCAACGTGAACAGCGGGACGCTTGGTGCCGAAATCGAGGTCGGTGTGTTCCCACAGGCGGTCGTCGCCGTCGCGGGCAAAGTCTTCGTCTTAAACGCCGAGCTTGACGCTAACTTCATTCCAGCGCGACCGGGGCGGGTCTCGGTCATCGATCCGGCGGCGGAGGCGGTGATCGACACGATCGAGCTGAGCGGCCTCAACCCAACAGCCATGACCACCGGCCCGGATGGCTTGTTGTACGTTGTGAACTCTGGAAGCTTCGGCGGTGCGAACGGCAGTTTGTCGGTGATCGATCCGGCAACGCGCCAGGAACTGCAGCACCACGCTGGCTTCGGCGAGTTCCCGGGCGGCATCGCCATCGATGCGGCGGCTAAGGCCTACGTTAGTTCGTTCAGCTACGGCATCGCCATCTGGGATATCGAGAACGCCTCGTTCGTTCGGCCGCCGTCGGACCCAATGGTCGTCCAGGGCCACATGCTCTCCAGCGGCGTCGGCTTTGATTCCGCCGGCCGGCTTTACACGCTGATACCTGGCGATTGTGTCGCGCCCAGCCAGGCCTTGCGCTTGAACGCCGGCGCCTTCGATCGCGCTATCGATGTCGGTGTATGCCCCATCGCCATCGGCTTCGCCCGGCTGCCTGAGCAATGAACACGCGGCAGTTCTTGACAGCGGGTCTCCTGATCGCGGCCGTTGCCTGCGCCGGCGCTGGCGACCGCCGCGGCCAAACCACCGTCGACGAAGCCGGCGAATCACCCCAGCGGATCGTCTCGCTGATTCCGTCGGCCACCGCAACGATCGTGGCGCTGGGCGCCGGCGACCGGCTGGTGGCCCGCTCCGACTACGACGTAGATCCAGCTCTGGCTAACCTACCCTCCATCGGCCAGGGCCTGACCCCGAGCCTCGAGCAGCTGACGCTGTTAGCGCCGGACCTCGTCATCGCCTGGCCTGACAACCCATCACGCTCGGTCATCTCGCGTTTGGGCGAACTGGGCGTTGAAATCTACGCGCCCGAGGCTCAAACGCTCGCCGATGTCCGCCGCACCACCGTGGAGTTGGGCCGTAGGCTCGGTCGCGCCGCCGCGGCCGATTCGCTGATCGCTTCGATCGACGCCCAGCTCGCCGACGTGGTTGCCGCCGTCGCCGGCCGCGACCGCCCCTCCGTTTTCTACGTCGTCTGGTATCAACCCCCTACCACCACGGGTTCTGGCACCTACATCAGCGAGCTCATCGAGATCGCCGGCGGTCGCAATTCCTTTGCGGATGCACCGGGCCACTGGCCGCAGGTCAGTCTGGAAGAAGTGGTGCGCCGGCAGCCCGACATCATCTTGTTCGCGACGACAGCTGAGGATATCCCGCTGCTCGAGCAACTTGCTAAAGCCCCGGGCTGGCGCGAGTTGGCTGCTGTGCGCGAAGGTCGCGTTGTTCGGGTCGATGCGAACCTTTTCAATCGACCTGGCCCCGGGGTGGCGGAAGCCGCCCGCCGTTTGGCTCGAGTTCTTCATCCCGAAGTCTTCCCGGACCAGGCGCCACGGTGACGTCGCGGACCGGCCTGCGCTTGCTCGCGCTCACCGTACTGGCCGCCGCCGCATTGATCGCGAGCATCGCTTTCGGCGCCGCCGACATCCCGCTGGGCAGGGTCATCGAAACACTCGCCGGAGGCGGAGTCGAACCAGACCGCACGATCGTTCTCTACCTCCGGCTTCCCCGTGCCGCCCTCGCCCTCCTGGTCGGTGGCGCGCTCGGGCTGGCAGGAGCCGTCTTCCAGGCGCTGCTTCGCAATCCCCTGGCCGAGCCTTTCGTTTTGGGAGTTTCAGGGGGCGCGGCCGTCGGTGCGGTGGGAGCGGTCGTTCTGGGCTGGAACCTGCGCGCCCAGTGGTCGGTGCCGCTGGCCGCCCTGGCGGGTGCGCTGGTCGCCATCTTGCTCGTCTTGCGCATCGCGACGCGCGCCGCGCGCGGACTGGACACTCGTGTACTACTGCTTGCCGGAGTCGTTGTCGGAGCTTTCTTCAACGCGGTGATTCTCTTGCTCCTGACCTTCGCCTCCGCCGAGACTTTTCGCTCGGCGGTCTTTTGGATGATGGGTAGCCTTGCAGCGGCCAACTGGGCGCAGACGCTGCTGCTGGTTGTTTACCTTGGCCCAGCGATGCTGGTGCTGCTGTTAATGGCGCGGCCACTCAACCTGATCGCGGTCGGCGAGGAGACCGCTGTCTACCTCGGCACACAGGTCGAGAGGGTGAAGTTCTTCACATATCTACTGGCTTCGCTGCTGGTAGCCGCGGCGGTTGCCGTCAGCGGCATCATCGGCTTCGTCGGGCTGATCGTGCCCCACGGCGTAAGATTACTGTGGGGCAGCGACCACCAGCTGTTGCTGCCGGCGTCGGTGCTGGCAGGCGGGGCATTCCTCCTGGTCGCCGACACGGTCGCACGGACGGCGGCCGCGCCGGCCGAGCTACCGGTCGGTGTGATCACGGCCCTAATCGGTGTACCACTCTTTGTCCTGCTACTGACGAGGCGGCCACTGTGAGCGACGGCTTTGGCGCGACAGGCTGGGAGCAAGCGACGCCACTGGTATTCGAGACGCGTGACATCCGCTTCCGCTACGCGGACGCGAAGCGGCCGGCGGTCGATGGAGTGAGCCTGCAAATCGAGCCCGGCTCGCTCTACGCCGTCATCGGTCCTAACGGCTCGGGTAAGTCGACGCTCGTGAAGTTGTTGTTGGGCACGCTGCATCCGGCATCCGGCGCGGTTCGCTTTTCGGGCCGCCTTCTAGCGGACTGGAAGCGGAGGGATCTGGCTCGGCGCGTCGGTGTCGTGCCGCAGGGCGAAGAGCTGGCTTTTCCGCTGACGGTCCGCGAAATGGTCGCCATGGGCCGCTATCCCCATCTCGGGCTGCTGGGACGCCCGGGGCCACTGGACAGTGCCGCCATCGAATCGGCCATGCAGAAATGCGACGTCGTCGATCTGGCGGATCGCCCGATCTCGCGATTGTCGGGCGGCGAGCGTCAGCGGGCCCGAATCGCTCGCGCTCTGGCCCAGCAGCCCGGAACTCTCGTGCTCGACGAGCCCACCGTGTCACTGGACATTCGCCACGAGATGGCAATCTTCGAGTTGCTGGCCGCGCTGACCGCAGAAGACGCTGTCACCATCGTCGTGGTCACCCACAACCTGAACCTCGCCGCCCGCTATGCCGATCGCCTGTTGCTGCTCGATGGCGGTGTGCCGGCCGCCGAAGGTGCACCCTCCGCGGTTCTCTCGAAAGAAACGATCGAGCGCGTCTATCGGTGGTCGGTCCTGGTAAGCGCGCATCCGGGGCCGGGGCCCGACGCCGGCGCACCGCAGATCACTCCGCTAGCCGCGGAGCTTTCTCGCGGAAGTTGAAGTCGACCTGGCCCGTTCAGTTCGATCTGCCCGGGGCAAAAGGTGAGGCGGCCCGCTGCTCGTCGTACCAGAAGGCGCCGGGAAAGTCAGCGGGCTTTTCGATGAGCTTCGCGCTCCAACTCTCGATCTCGATGCGATAGACCGAGGTTCGGTCCAGCTCCTCTTTGTTTGCGGGCCGGTAGTCCCGTCTGGGTCGCAGCTGCGGCGCGTACTTGTCCAGTAGCATCTGCAATGCCCGGGATTTTTCTTCATCGTCTTGTGTCACGCGACCGCGTCCGAAAACAGTGACACCTGCGTACTCGACACTGAACTCCAGGGCGATCTTATCTGGAAGCACCCGGCCCATCTCAGCTACACTGAAGCAGACCCGCTCGTCCTGCTCGATGTTGCTGCGCGTTCGCCCAACCCGGGCCGTGTGCATGTAAATGACGTTGCCTTCCTCGTCATACACGTAGAGATTGGTGTTGATGAAGGGTTGCCCTTCAAAGTTTGTAGCCAACGCGCCCCAGGCGCCGGACCGCAGGAAAGCTCGAATCCAACTCGCGTCATCCACTTCTTTGTCCCGACGTCGCAATTCGCTGATTGGCCGACCACCGGTCTCTGGCATTACCACCCTCCCCGAAGTGCTGAAGATGCTTTATTAATAGGACCCAGCGGGCGACGACACACAAGGCCGGCGCCGGCACCGTAACGCAAAGAGAATGGCAGGAGCAAGGTCATGGCCGATGCCGCGATCCAAGCCGGCACCTCGGGTTACTCATACCCGGAGTGGAAAGGTGCCTTCTATCCAGACAAGCTCCCGCAATCCAAGTTCCTGGAGTTCTATGCCGGCAAGTTCACGACTGTCGAAATCAATAACACATTCTATCGGTTTCCGCGGGCAAGCCTGCTGGAGGGGTGGCGGGACGGCACGCCCGCAGGATTCAGCTTCGCGGTGAAGGCGAACCAAGGCATCACCCACCGCGGCCGGCTGAAGGAGGTGGAGGAGCTAACGCGCGATTTCGTCGAGCGCTGCCGGCTACTTGGAGACAAGCTCGGTCCCATCCTCTTTCAGTTGCCGCCTAACTTCAAACGCGATGACAGCCGGCTAGCTGATTTCTTGGATATACTGGATCCGCGACTGCGCTACGCTTTCGAGTTCCGGCACGCCAGCTGGTTCGATGACTCGGTTTTTGAAACGCTGGCGTCATCGGGCGTCGCACTCTGTGTTTCGGAAGGTGACAGGTTGGACACACCGCGCATCGCCACCGGCCGCTTCGTCTACGCCCGTCTGCGCAAAGACGAATACACCGATGCCGAGCTGGCGGACTGGCACACCTGGATGCAAAGCCAGGCAACCGAGGGGCGCGCGGTGTTCGCTTATCTCAAGCACGACGAGGAGGGCGCCTCACCCGAATACGCGCTCCGGCTCCTGGCCGGCGGCTGAGCGGACCGCCGCTTGCCGAAGGACAGGCGCCGACGCATGTTAACTCGCCTTGTCGCTCGGGAGCTCGGCGTCGGGCGGTGGCGTGTCTCGTCGCGGACGGGTGTGAGCTGCGCGGGCGTTGGATATCAAGGAGGGAGACTATTATGGCCGGTATCTATCGTTCGCTGTACTACGCCGATGTCACCGTCGGCAGCGGCGGCAGGCTGACGATCCCCCAAGAGGTGCGGGAGGACCTCAAGATCGAAGACGGCAGCGTCCTGACGCTTCGCGTCGAGGAAAGCCCCGACGGCCAGCGCCAGATGGTGATCTGGAAGTCGGCGCAGCAATCCGAGGAGTAGCGCTAAGACCCTAGGCGGCCCGGCTGTCGAGAGGTTGGCAGCAGGCGCTCGTGGTTGGCCGCCTAGCTCTTCACCCCGTGGATGTAGTCCTTCAACATTCGGTTCTCGAATTCCGTCTGCCGCAGGTGGGAATTCACCAGGTCTCCGATCGAGATAATCCCGACCAGCGTCTTGCCGTCCAGCACCGGCAAGTGACGGATTCGGTTCTTCGTCATGATCCCCATGACGTACTCGAGGTCGTCGTCAGGTACCCCGATGATGACTTCCGAGGTCATGATGTCGGCCACCCGCGTGTCCTTGAGACGATCGCTACGCTCCGCGCTTTCCCGCAGAATGTCGCGCTCGGTGATGATGCCCACCACCGACCCGTCGGGCCGGGTGACGACCAAACCGCCTATGTTGTGCTTGACCAGGGACCTGATGGCCGCATGTACAGTCTGGTGCGGGCCAATGGTCACTACCTCCGCACCTTTGCGCCGGAGTATGTCGCTGATACGCATTGTCGGGGCCCCTTTCGGCAGGCGTCACCAGGATCTGCCAGACTCACTGTGGAGCGACTCCAACCCGGCAGCTTCGCACGAGACTACACCCACTGGGATTCTCATTATTGAATGTGAGCCTACGGAACGCCAGTCCCGGAGCCTAAATGTCATATATCTTACTGTTAATCGCCACCAATACCTACCGGGCTGAGGACTTCCTCGCGGCCGCCCGCCAGCTCGGCGTTGGGGTGATCGTCGGGTCCAACTCGCGCCAGGCGCTCGAGGAGCTTGTCCCCGACGCGACCTTGGAGGTCGATTTCACCGACCTCGAGGCCAGCACGCAGGCGATCGTGCAGCTTGCGGAGCGCCAGCCGCTCGCGGCGATCGTTGCGGCGGAGGATGACGGCGTCTTGCTGGCGGCCGCTGCTTCGGCGGCGCTGGCGCTTCCGCACAACTCGCGGGAGTCCGCCGCTGCTGCCCGCTACAAGCACCTGATGCGAGCCGCGCTAGCCGAGTCCCGCGTGCCGTCGCCGGCCTACCGGCTATTCACCGTCGAGGACGACCCGGCGGCAGCAGCGGCCCAAGTCGACTACCCGTGCGTGTTGAAGCCGGTCTTCCTGGCCGCCAGCCGTGGGGTGATTCGCGCGAACGGAAGAGCGGAGTTCATCGACGCGTTCCGGCGTATCGCCCGGATCCTCGAGGCGCCCGACGTACAGGACCAACGCGACCCAGCCGCCAACCTGATTCTGGCCGAGGATTTCGTGTATGGCGAAGAGGTCGCACTGGAGGGTGTGCTATCGGAGGGCCATCTCAAAGTCCTGGCGTTGTTCGAGAAGCCCGACCCGCTGGAAGGGCCTTTTTTCGAGGAGACATTGTACATCACGCCGTCCGGGCGACCCGCCGATCAACAAGCGGAGATTGCGGAGCACGTGGCCGCTGCCGCCAGCGCTTTGGGCCTTTGGCATGGCCCGGTCCACGCCGAGTTGCGTATCAGCGCTGACGGCATCTACGTCATCGAAATCGCGCCGCGTTCGATCGGCGGGCTCTGCTCGAGGACGCTGCGATTCGGAGCGGGGATATCTCTGGAGGAACTGATCCTCAGTCATGCTACCGGTCGCAGCATCGCCGACTTGACTCGAGAGTCTCGGGCAGCGGGCGTGCTGATGATTCCCATCCCACGCGCTGGGATGCTACGCGAAGTGCGTGGCGTTGCGGAAGCCGAGATCGTCGAGGGGATACGCGGGGTGAAGATCAGCATTCCCATCGGACAAGAAGTCGCTCCCTTGCCCGAGGGTCATCGATATCTCGGCTTCATCTTCGCCAGCGGCGATACGACGGCTGAGGTCGAGGCGGCGCTGCGCAAAGCCCAGCGAAAGCTCAGCGTCACAATCGAGCCGGCCGACGGCTAGTCGAGCTCTTTGACGTAGATGTTCCTGAAGTAAACCGGGCTCTTGTCGTCGTGGTTTTGCAGGCCGATGTACCCCCGCGCCGCGAAATCCTGAACTTTCCCACGCGGTTCAGCCTCCCAATCGATGACTCGAGTACCGTTCAGCTCCACTTCCAGGTGGTTGCCCTGAAACGTGATCTTGAAGTGGTTCCATTCGCCGGGAGGCTTCGCGGCTGCAATGCTGGGCGCTTCCGCGTCGTAGATCGCCCCCGTCGCGTGGATACTCTGGCCAGCTTCGTCTATCTGGATCTCGAAGCTATGGTAGATGTAATCATCGCTGCTCGGCACACCTGGCACACGCACGAACACCCCGGAGTTGGTTATTCCGTCAGTTGTCTTGAACTCCAGCTCCAATTCGAAGTCGCCGTACTCCTTGACCGAGTACCAGAATAGCCCCATGCCGCCGCGCGACTTCAGGATGCCGGTGGTTTCATCGAGCTCGAAGTAGCCAGGCCCGTAGTGGTTCCAGCCATGTTTCGCAAACCTGCCGTCGTACGACTTCAGTATCTGCTCGTAACCCGACTCCACCTTTCCTACCCCCTGACTCCTGAGCGCCTGGAACGCGGCACAGGCGGCGATGGGCAGCACGATGACCGCCACGAATAAATAGAACCGTTTCATTCTATCTTCTAGTCTGCAAGCGAGCGTCCCTTCGGGTTCCACTCGCCTTTCGCCACCGCCGGCACGAAATCCCCAAGGTCGGGCGGCGGAAATTCGATCGTTCTTTCCTGCTCCGCGCTCATGTAAGCGGTCATCAGCAGTTCGGTCACCGCGAGTCCATCGCTGAAGTTCTCGGCCGGGCGCACTCCAGCGCGAAAGCATTGCACCATATGCCGGTTCTCGCCGACATAGCCGTACTCGCTTTCCTCGTCGCTGACGATCGGCATCAGACCCACCTCCGCGTTCTGCTTTTCCACCAGGTCTTCGCCGGATTCGCCGACGACGTTACGGCTGAAAAAGACCTTGGGGCCGGCATCCAGCGAGTTCACCGACAGCGAGTACTCGGGGCCCAATAACTCCATGCTCAACCGCAGGCCGGCGCCGACGAAGCACCACGACGTCGTCGCCTCCACCACCCGGTCCTCGCCGTCCTGATCGCGGTACTCGATAAGCGCCCTTGCGAAGTCCTCGGCAGGGCGGGTCAGGTAGTTGGTCTCGCCGTCACTGTTGTCAGAGAGAACCTGTGCATAGTGGGGCTGTTGCCATTTCAAACACGCGGTGTGTGCCGAGATCTTCACGGGCGTCAAGACGTCCCTCGGCGCGCCCGGCGGCGTCAACAGAAAGCGGGCGACCTCCACCGAGTGACACATCATGTCGTTGAGGACACCGCCCCCCTGCAACGCGCCCTCCCAGAACCAGGGCATGTGCGGGCCGCTGTGCTCCTCCGCCGCCCGGGCCAGGTAGGGCGGCCCGGTCAGCGCGGCACCGCGCTTCCAGAGTATCTCCCTGCCGCGGACTACGGCCGGAGAGAACAGCTGGTTCTCCAGATAACCATCCAGCAGGCCGCTGCTCTCGGTCAACTCCAGCATCCGGCGAGCCTCGGCTACATTGCGGCCGAGCGGCTTCTCGCAGGCTACACCCACCAATTCACCTTTCCCCGCAGCAAGTGCGTCGGCGATTTCCTCCATGACCTCGATGCGGGTGAAATTGGGCGAGCAGATCCAGAGGGCGTCGATCCGCGGATCGGCGATCATCTCGGTGATGGAGCCAAACGGCTTCGCCTCCCCGACCCCGAGTTCCCTGGCCAGACCCGCTGCCGAGGCAGCGGTCTCGCGGCTCCGGCTGACGACGCCCAGTATGTCGGCGTCGCGGACTCCAACCCAGGAGCGAATGTGGAACCGTCCGACAAAACCGCCGCCGATCAGACCAACGCCCAGCCGTCTCTCTGCCATGATCACCTCCCCGCCTTTCTAGCGTATCGTAAGATCAGCCGCATTCGTTCAGGCACGCGCCGCCGAAGCCACGTCGGGACGTTCCTCGCGGAAGAACAGCAGGAACGCTACCGCGCAGAGAATCGTCAGAATACAGGGAACCAGGAACACGCCCGTCCAGTTCGTCTCCGTCCCAACCGTGAACACGTTCTTGATCCAGCCGGCGAACAGGCTTCCCAGGAAGCGCCCGAGGCCGAGTGCGACGATCGCAATCAGGCTCTGAGCGGAAGCGCGTATGTCCGGCGGCGCGAAGTTATCCACATAAATGAACGCCGCAACGAAGAAGAAGACGTAGCAGAACCCGTGGAGCGCCAGCGAGGCGATCACCAGCCAGGCCGGCGACCCGATGGCGAAGATCACGTAGCGGATCGGCCAAGCGATCACGCCGATGGCCAGCGTCTTCCGCATCCCATACTTCTTCAAGAAGTACGAGAGCAGAAACGCCATCACGAAGATCTCCGCGACCTGCGCGATCGTCATCACGGCTGGTACGCTTGCCGCCGACACGCCGATCTGATCGGAGACGAGGAACGGCGCCGTCAGGATATAAAAGAACTCGAGCTCGGTGGCGACGACAAACGTGATGCCGATGAAGATGGCGAAGTTCCGTGCCTTGAACAG
>JBFJOD010000089.1:0-13485 GCA_041617795.1 Gemmatimonadota bacterium
CTTGGGCGGCGGCGGAACTTACCGCCACCAGCACGGCCAGCGCCAAAAACGCTATCCGCGACCGTCCCCTAATCATGGCCACCTTCTCCTGACTCCTCCCAGGTGCGCGGCGTCCAGCCGGTTTGCTCGTAGAGGAAAATGATCGAGGCCCAGATCTCATTCTCGGTCAAAATCGTCTCCCAGGCCGGCATCGCCGAGTTCCACGGCGTTCCTTCCACCGGCAGCCCCGGGCCGCCTTTAGCGATCCGCCAAAAGACGAAGCTTTCCGTCAGCTGCGGTATCGTGCCGTTGTCGGTGAAAGCCAGCGGCTTCGGGTTGAAGCCGTGGGCGTAGTGCCCGTTCCCGTCCAGCAAGTCGCCGTGGCACGGCATGCAGTTTTGCGTGTAAACGCGCTTGCCCTCTTCGTAATCCTCCGTGATCGAGCCGTCGGCCCGCAGTGGGTTCTCGAGCCCCGTCAGCCGGATTGTCTTGCCGCGAAAACTGATCGAAGTGGGCGGCGCCGGGTGGATCGAGCGAAACTGAACCGGCGCTGCGACGCTGGGCCGGACTTGCGCGTAGGTCAGCCACCCCACGAGCAGCGGAACGACGACCAGCAGCGAGCTGCGCAACCAGCGTTTGTCACGCTCGACTAGCATGGCTGTGATCGGTTCCTTGAACGTCTTCCAGCGTTCTTCGTTGTCGCTGACATAGATCAGGATGCCAACCAAGGCCGTGATCATGAATTGCAGCAGCACGCTGTTCGGCACGGGGGCGCTGCGTATTCCAAAGAGCTGCGGCAGATAGGCAATGCCGAACTCGAACAACACGTAGGCGAGCAGCAGCAGCAGGAGTGCCTGCCAAAACGGATGCCGGACGAGTTCACGCACTCGATTCATGCTTCCCTGCTCACTTTTGTTCGGCGAGGAACGTGACCAGGGCCTCCAGCTGCCCGGCCGTCATACGTTCACCGAAGTCCACTGGCATCATGGCGGCGAGGGCCTCATAGCCCGGGCTGATTTCGGCAGCGGGCTCGAGAATCGATTCGCGGATGTGATCCGCGCTGCGCCGTGCCCCGACGTCGGTCAGCCCGGGGCCGACCGCATTGCCCTGGTCGCCGAGGACGTGACAGGCCAGGCAGCCTAGCTCGGCCAGCAGAGCCCGGGGCTCTTTGCTGGCGGCTAAGGAGCTGGTGGCCGGAGCGGGCTCGGGCTGCGAAGCGCCGCCGCCAGAGCTGGCGATATCCTCAGCCGTCACGGTCACCTCTCCCCCTTGTGATTGCAGAAACGCGACGACCGCCCAGATCTGATTCTCGCTCAAGCTACGCCGCGCGTCCGGCATGATCGCGTTGTATCCCTCGACGACATAACGGGAAGGTTCGGTCAGGGAAGCGTAGAGATACTCCTTGCAGCCCTGGCCCGGCTCTCGCTCGGCGCAGCGCGTGCCGATCGCGCCCAAGCCGCCGTCCCCCGTCAGCAGGTTGGGCGCCCGGGTTCCGAGGCCGTGACAGGCCGTGCAGCCGCCAGCACCCGAATAGGTTCGCTCGCCCGCCCCGACCAGCTGCTCAGCTGTCACTTCCCCCGATAGCTCTAACTCCTCAGGAACCTCCGACTGGATCTGGGGGATCATGTTGGCGAGCATCGAGTAAGCGGCCAGAGTCAGTACGACGACGGCAGCTATCTTGAAGTTAGTCGCGAGCATATCGGGCTGCTTCCGCGGTTCTCATTCAGTCTCCCGCCGGTTGTGGGGCCAGCCCGGCAGCGCCGCCGGCTGTTTCGTCTGTCACGGCCAGCACCGGCTTTTCGATCAAGCCGCCGATCCAGAACACGAACGCCACGATGGCGAGGAAGATCAGCACGCAAACGCTGATCACGATCCCGGCATAGCCAAGCGCTGGCGTGGCCGCCCACTGACTGGTGTCGCGCATGACCTCCCAGATATGCCAGTGCTGGCGAATTCCACTGCGGGCAAAGCCCATCAGACCCATCAACCAGGTGAACGACACCGCCAAGATGAGCAGCACGTATTGCGATCGTGTCGGCATCTGACCCCAGCGAATCGCTCCGCGCGACTCGGCTCCGCGCAACATGATGAAGTCGATGACGACGACGAGCATCATCGCGGCCAGCACTGAGATGACCTGGTAGACGCTGAAACCGATCCGCACGATCGCAGTGACGAAGTACCCATAGATGCCGTAGAAGATGACGACCCCGGCGGACAGCCCTAGAGCCAAGCCCTGAACGACGGTACCCTGTTTGGCCCACGCGACTACCGGCTTCTTGTTAGCGCGCCGGTACAGCATGAAAGACAGGAACGTCGTGAGAATCATCAGGTTGACGGCGGTGTTCTTTGCACTCATCACACCGAGCACGCCGAGGAAGGGGTGGTGCGTGCCTCCCATAGCGGCCAGCTCTTCGCGGTTCGCAATCATCGTATGGGGAGTGGCCCAGACGATCACGCCGGCGATCAGCACCAACAGCATCCATTTTGTGTAGCGAGTGAAGCGCTCGGCACCCGGGATGCGACCCATGCCGATCCACAGGTAGTAATTCCCAGCCAAGAAGAGCACGCCAATCAGGAAGGCCTGGATGATCCACAGCCAGCTCATGAAACCACCCATCATCGTGATGCCCATCGCCTGATTGTATTCGTAAATCTCCCGGCCCAACCAGTAGCCCGCGAAGGGGAGAACGATCAGCGCTCCGATCGCGATGAAGTTGCCGACGTAACCCATCCAGTCGTAGTGCGCACGCTCTTCTGGGTCGCGCGCAGCCAGGAACCGGTAAGCTGCATACGCCCCGACGATCGCCCCACCGAACACGACGTTGGCGATCAGGCGATGGATGTTGATCGGCATCCAAGTGGCATTGGCAAAAGCGCTCCAGAACTGGACCTGCGCCGGCGCCGTATCCGCTGTGACCTCCGCCGGTGGGCTCATCATATAGCTCAGCCAGCTGTCGGCGATGAAGAGCACTGCCGTCCCCCAAACATTGAGCAGTATCCCCAGCGACCAGTGAAAGATCTTGGCCCGACCCGCTTTCCAGCGCTCCCAGCCGTAGTAGTAGATGTAGAGGGTGGCCGACTCGAAGAAGAACAGCGCGACGTAGATCCAGATGGAGACCTCGAAGATCTCCGTGAGGTGCGACATGAAGCGAGGGTACAGCGTGATCAGCAAGAAGGTCAGCGTCACACCCCACAGCGCCGTCGCGCTGTAAGCGATGAGCAGCAGACGTGTAAATTCCTTCGAGAGGCGATCGTAGCGCTCCTGCTTGCCAAAGATCCCGATGGCCTCGGTCACCACGGCGAACATCGGCACGCCCAGCACGAAGGCAGCGAACATCAGGTGCACCTGCGCCGCGATCCAGACCGCTGCCCGGCTGCCGATGACCGGGAAGTGACCGTAAGCGCGCCCCCCTTCCGTCACCGCCTGAGCCCAGGCCGGCTGCGCTCCGGCCGCCAGCAATCCCAGCAGCAGAATCGCCGGCGGCAGCGCCCGGGCCAGGCCGAGCCGCGTCCTAGCTGTCACTCGGTACCGGCCTGACGTCCGCGTCACCGCCGTTCGACCCGCCACCCTCAGCGGCCCGCCTGTCCAGCATTTCCTGAACCTCGCGTATGGGGCACTTAGCACCCTGCGCCAACTCCGTGAAGCGACCTTCACCTCCCTCGGCTGCGGAGCGGATCTCACGAGCGCGCAACTCGCCAAACATCACCATCATCGTTTCCACATCGAAGGTTTCGGCTTCGATCATCGCTTGCTTGTTCTCGTCCATCACCGGGACGGTCACATGATCGACGCCCCGCTGCTTCGCGAAGCGCTCGACCGTCGATCGCGCCAGCGGCCGGGCGATGAGCGGCACCAACTCCAGCCGCTCCCACGCATCCGCGGTCCAGGTCACACCATTGCGGGCGCGCTGTTTGACCGCTTCGCGGTCGCTACCCATCGGGCAACGCGGGATCGGGCGATCCGCCATTGCCTCCTCGGCCTTCAGCTCGGCGCGGGCGATCTCCTCGGCCTGGCCGATCCCCATGACTAGTTGCATATGCGTGGGAAGCAGGTCTTGAATCGCCTTGTCCAGCATCTCGTTGGTCACGATGGTCCCGCCTCGCTCCTCCACCCACTCCTCGACCGCATTTCGCGCGATCCCCTGGGCGAACGGGGGCACGCGCTGCATGCGGACCGCGGCCAGCGGATCCCATTCGAGCCCGGCGACCCCATCCTCTTCGATCCACGGCACATCCTCAGGTCGAACGCCCACCGTCCCCGTGAGCAGGAGGTCGCACGGAGCCATCCGCACCAGGTTCTCAACCTGTGAACCCATATCCGTGCCATCGATCCGGTGTGACCCGTGCCGCGCCAGTATGAGCAAGCTCGGCTTCAGCTCCTCGATGTACTTCAAGATGCACTCGAACGGCTTCCCGATCAGTACCTGACTGCCCACATTCACGTCCGGAAATTCCTCGGCCATCTTTTCGGCGCGCAGCAGGTTTGCTTTGCAGAGCTTCAGGAGACCTTTATCGATGATGTTGTTGTGAAGCTCCTCTTGCTCTTCGAACTTGAAGACGCGGCTGGCCTGGTAGCTCAGAACGTCTTTGATGTTGTTGAAGGCGATATGGTGAAAGTCGAGGTCGAAGGCACTGCAGAACCGTACCTCCGCCTCGAAGCTGCGGGCCAACTCGAGGGCGATCCGCGCCGAGCGATAGCTGTACGAGCTGCCATCGACACAAACCAGGTAGGTCCCGCCCTGTAGCGGTGTGTCGGTGCGCGCGATGAACAGATCTTTCTCCAGCTTGCGCATGACTCGAGCCACAACACCGCCCAGCTGCGAATGGGGCTGACGTCCCAAGCCGTGCGCGCCCATCGCGCAGAGATTGTAACCGTTCGCGTTGACTTCGCGGACGATCTCCTCGAAGTGAATCCCCTCCAGAAGCTGCCGCTTCATGTCCAGTCCGGAGGCATTGACCTTCTTTTCCATCTGATCCAAAAACGAGTCGCTGATCAGTTGCAGCCCCTTCTCGATCAGCTTGTCATGGATCTTCCGTTGGCGCTGAATCTCCTCTTTCGACTGAAACTGGGCTGGAAGCCCCATCTCCAACTGGCGGAAGCGGACGTCGTGCAACTTGGCGGCGTAGACGTGATTGCCGACCAACAGCGATTCGAACTTCCGGCCAAACTCGATGGCCCGGTCGATCGCGTAGTCACACTCCTGCGAGTTGTCACACGGGACAAGAATCTCCTTGTACATCGCAACCTCGTCTGGGGACGGAGCAGTGCTGCGCACGAATTGGAGACTGTTTTATCGAAAAGACCGCGAGGTGCGGTCCTGGCCGTAACGACGACTACCAGATCACAGGGCCCGTCGGCCCGAACGACATGAAGCGAAAGACAGACTTCTCAGTACAGTCAGTCAACTTGCGTTCGTTTATCGCGACCAGGAATGATTATTAGGCTGGTAATTCGACGCAGTATAGCCACCGCCCTCTGGACTGTCAACAAACCGGAAGGTTTCCGAGATCACATTTCTGGGGCGACTTGGCTGCCTTGATCATCGAACAGCAAGATCGCACTAACCGGGCAGCTTTCCGCAGCCGCGCTGAGAGTTTCCAGGTCGGCGGCGTCCGGATCCAGAATGATCGCTAGGTTGTCCGCGTTGAGCTGGAAGACGTCTGGGGCCACGTCGACACACTCCCCAAACCCTGCGCAGAGATCGTTGTCGATCTGGATCTTTACGCCAGCAGACACCGAGTACCGCTCGCTATGGTTCCCGCCCAACTCACATGCCCTCGAGGCCCAGTTCGGCGCGGGCTTTATCCATGACCTCCACCGTGATCTCGGAGATGCCATTACTCTCCGCCCAGTCAACGTAGAGGCGGCGGACCATGCCGCGGACGAAGCCGGGAATCCGCGCCAGCCGCTGCTCCGCCGCCTCGCTCCAAGCGGGATCGGCTGTGCGGCTCGTGTCTTCCAGCGCGGTTTCGCCTCCCGACTTGAGCTGCGAGCGTACGCCCTCGAACGGCTGCTCGGGAGTCGCGCGACCGCCGACCTGAACGCAAAGGCTACTCACCATTTGCGTTTCCATCGGGTTAGCCAGCATCGCGACCGCGCGCTGACACTTCGGGCAGCGAAAGACGATTGAGAGCGTGCCATCGCCCGGGTTGATTTGATCGATCGATGCCATCTGGGCATCGCAGTCCACGCAGAGGAATTTCATCGTCTCCTCTCCTCGAAATATTCTCTCACCGCAACTGTGATTTTCAGTATTTCCCGCCCGGCAACTGAATCTGGACGCTGCAGTACGGCGGGCCGCCCCCTATCCGTCTCAGCGCCGAACTTGGGATCAAAAGGGATTTCGCCGAGCCGAGCAACCCCCTCGAAGCCGGAACCCTGGGGCTGGAACAGGGGACCGACGCTTTCACAACTCGGACAGACGTAGCCTTTCATGTTCTCGACATACCCGATGATCGGAATATCGAGCTGTCGCGCCATCGTCAACGACTTGCCGACTATGTAATGCGATAGCGTGGTAGGAACGGTGACGATGATTACGCCCCCCAATCCGGGAAGCAGGTCGTGGATCGGGCTGATGCGATCGGTGCCCGGCGCCACATCGAGAATCAGGTAATCCAGCTCGCCCCACGCGGTATCGCTGAGAAACTGCCGCAGCGTGTTCGCTTCGACTGTCCCGCGCCAGACGAAGCTGTCCGACGCCGGACCCGTCCATTCCACGGGAGCGCTGGGGGCGGCCAGGAGCAGATCCATCGACATGACCTTGACTCCGGCGGCTCCGACACCCGGCTGCACGTCATCGCGGGTGACCCGAAGCGGCTTCCTCTCCGCCCCCAGCAACCGGGCCATACAGGGTCCGTTCAGATCCGCATCCAGCACGCCGACCGCTAGACCTTCCCGCGCCAAAACCGTAGCCAGGTTGGCCGTGACAAAGCTCTTCCCGACACCGCCTTTGCCACTCATAACGGCGAAGATGCGCTTGACCGACTCGAGGTTCCGCTCCAGACGTCTTGTTAGGGCGGCCAACTGCCCCGCGATGTCGGAGGCCGTCGCGTCGGGGAGATCGAAGTAGTTCCGAATCTTCTTCAAGCTTCTAGAGGTCCCAGGCCGCCCGAGCCAGCATCCAGGCGGTCACGCTCGCCACGAGGAACGGACCTAGGAAGAAGGCGTCATTGGCCTGCGAGAACAGGTAGACCGACCGCAGGAACACGGCGATAGCCAGAGCGATGGTAAACCAGCGCACCTGGCGCCAAACGATATAGGGAAAGCCGATAGCGATGACCGCGCCTAGAAAGATGAAGAGACCGGCGACGACGGGGCTGTATCCGTGCAGATTCCAATCGCTCCTCGTACCGAGGGCGAGTATTCTGGCCATGTAGAGGACGCCATAGCCAAAGTAGACGATCGCCGCCTGGCGATACTTACGGGCGCGCTGGAGTTCGGTAGCCGTTACGCTATTCATTGAACGCGCCGTCTATTCCCGCGCTTCCAACATCTTGCGGACGAAGGATGGCACGCTGCCTATCCGTCCACCGATCAACTGCTCACGTACCTCGGCCATGACTCCCCCGCTGACCTCCGAATAGCCCTGCTGGCGCGCGTACGTCTCGACTCGCTTGATCAGCATGCCGCGCACGAAGGAGGGAACCCGCTCGAGGCGCTCCTCCGCCTCAGGCGTCCAGATCAGCTCTTTGCCCGACTCGACACCATAGGTGGTCTTGCCGGCGAAGCTGATCACTTCGAATCCGTATTTGCCAGGCTCGTACACGCACCAAGGATCCTCGGCCATGAAATCACCGGTCGCGCCGTAGGCCCGGGCGCGGCAGCCGCCACATACCTGACTGAACTCGCAGGGCCCGCAGCGGCCACCCAGCTGTTTGCGATTCCGGATCTGTCGGAAAACCTCGGAGTTTTCCCAGATGTCGCCGAAGCTTCTTTCCCGCAAGTTGCCGCCGTAGACCGGCAAGTACGGACACGGCGTCATATCACCGTTCGGCCGAATCCCCAGGTAATGCGTCCCGGCAGGACAGGCACCGGCGCCACCGGCGAACGACTTCAGGAAGGGTGAATCGGCATCCTGCTCGTAAAGCAGACGCTGGTAGTGCGGTGCGCATTTGGCGTTGACCAGCATGCGCCCGGCAAAGCTACTCTGCAGTTCCATCAATTGCGACAGCGTTCCCTCATATTCCTCGGGACTGATGTCGCTGATGAAGACGCCCCGGCCGCTGGGCACCAGGAAGTAGAGGTTGAAGACGCGAGCGCCTAACTCATGAGCGAACTGCGCGATCGGCAGTATGTCATGGGCGTTATGCTTGCCGATCGTCGTTTGGATGATAAAAGGCACCCCGGCCGACTCGAGGACCTTCGAGCCGTCCACCGTGTTGCTCCAGGAGCCCTGAACACCGCGGAAGGAGTCGTGGGTCTCGGGGTCGAGGGAGTCGAGCGACAGGGCGACGCCCTTGATCCCGGCATCCAACATGCGGCCGCACAGCTCTTCCGTTATCAGCACGCCGTTGGTACCGACCACGACCCACAATCCCTTCGAGCCCGCGTAAGACGCGATCTCGAACACGTCTTTCCTCAACAGCGGCTCGCCACCGGTCAGGATGAGCAATGCTTCGGGGTTGACCTCGCAGATCTGCTCGACGACGGACAGGCACTCGTCGGTCGACAGCTCGTCCCGGGCCTCGCTCTTCGAAATACGCCCGGCGCTGATGTAGCAATGCTCGCAGCGCAGGTTGCACTTCTTGGTGAGGTTCCAGGAGATGACGTGACTGCGAAACATGGATGATTACCCCGGCACTAAGAGCCCGAGACTGGAGGCGATGTTCGAACTAGAATAGCCCGGCAACGTCATGGCGCAACTCGAAGCCCCGGGGTAGCTTCTCAAGTCGATGGACGAGAATCCAACAACCGTTGTGGCCGTCGACACCGGCGGCACGTTCACGGACTTCGTCGTCCTGCGCCACGGCGACCTTCGTGTCCACAAGCGAGCCTCGACCCCCGACAATCCGGCACTGGCCGTATTGGAAGGACTGCGTGAGCTGCTGGAACCGGGAGAGAAGTTCGTGCTGGCGCATGGCTCGACGGTTGCCACCAACGCTTTGCTCGAGCGGCGCGGCGCCCGAATCGGCTGGATCACCAATCGCGGGTTCGAGGATCTGATCGATATCGGCCGGCAGGCGCGACCCCAGCTGTACGCGCTGGTCGGCACGCGGCCGCCGCCGCTGGTGGCGGTCGAGGACCGGTTCGGTATCTCGGGACGCATCTTGAAGGACGGCCAAGAAGAGGTGCCGTTGCTGGCTGACGAGCTTGGCGGATTGGCCGAGCGTCTGGCCGGCGTCGAATCGATCGCGATCGGCCTGCTCCACAGTTATGCCAACCCGGCGCACGAGGAGGCCGTGGCCGCGGCGCTCGAAGCGCCTGACGTTCCGATTACCTGCTCCGGCCGCCTGCTGCCCGAGTATCGAGAGTACGAGCGGTTTTCCACGGCTCTGGTCAACGCCTACATCGCCCCATTGGTTCAACGGTACCTCTCGACGCTGGAAACGCGGAGCGGCGCGGCCCGCGTTAGGATCATGGCCTCCAGCGGGGGCGCCTTCTCGATCGAGCGTGTGGCTCGCGAGCCGGTTCACACGATACTCTCGGGTCCAGCCGGCGGCGTCGTCGCGTCGTTGGAGGCGGCACGGCGAATCGGCTTCGAGCGAGTTCTCTCTTTCGACATGGGCGGAACCTCGACCGATGTTTCGCTCTGTCCCGGCCAGCCGCAGCACACGAAGGAGTACCTGATCTCGGGATCAGCCGTGGCGATCCCGGTCATCGACATCCACACCGTCGGCGCCGGGGGCGGCTCGATCGCACGGCGCGACCCCGGTGGCGCCCTGCAGGTCGGGCCGGAAAGCGCCGGTGCCGTGCCGGGCCCGATCTGCTATGGCAAGAGCGGAGCTGCGGTCACTGTCACCGATGCACACGTCTGGCTAGGGAGGATTCCGGCGGCCTGGTTTCTTGGCGGCGCTCAGCGGCTCGATCGGGCCGCTGTCGAAGGCCCGCTGTCCCAGCTCGCCGCGGGCTTGAACGTCTCCCCGCTAGAGGCGGCCGCAGGCATTCTCGACGTGGCCAACACGCGGATGGAGGGTGCCCTGCGCCTAATCAGCGTGGAGCGAGGCTACGACCCGGGCGACCTCATTCTGGTGGCCTTCGGTGGCGCGGCGCCGCTGCACGCTGCCGAACTGGCCGGGCGCCTCGGCGTACCGCGAGTTCTGGTGCCGCCGGACCCGGGCACGTTGTCGGCACGCGGAATTCTGGTCGCAGATGTCCGCAAGGATGCATCACGCAGCGTGCTCTTGCGCGGTGAAGCTGCAGACTACACTGCCCTTCAACCGGCCTTCCGCGAATTGGAGGACGCGGCACGAAGTGAGCTGGCCGCGGAAGGCTTCTCGGAAGATGCGATCTCGGTGGAGCTTTCCATCGATGCCCGTTACGTTGGCCAGAGTTACGAGATCAACATTGCGGCATCAGCAGCTTGGGTCGACGCGTTCCATCGCGCCCACCAGCAGCGGTTCGGCTTCTTACGCCTCGAGGCCCCCGTCGAGGCTGTCACGCTGCGGGCAAGCGCCAGCGCGCCCGTACCGCGCTCGCCGCTGTCGCGCCTGGCGACTGCCGACGGGCCGGCGGTCCCAAATGAAACATGCAGAGTGTACCACGGCGGCCATTGGATCGAGGCGCCGCTCCATCTGCGCCATACACTCTGCGCCGGTCAAACCATCCTGGGGCCCGCCATTATTGTAGAATACAGCTCCACGACCTGGCTGCCGCCGCGCTGGTTGGCGACGGTCGCCGAGTTCGGTGATCTGTTGATGAGTCACGCGCAAAGTGCGGACTGAGATGGCCATGAGCCGCGAGCGGCATCGTTGGTGCGTTGTCATCGCCAGCGCGACGCTCGTCTGGGCCACGCCGCTTGCCGCCCAGACGACCGGCGCCATCGTCGGTCGTGTGGTCGACGCGGAGAGCGGCGCGCTGCTCGCACAAGCCGAGATCGTGATTGCGGAGTTGGAACGCTCGACGCTCAGTGGAGATGATGGGCGGTTCCTGCTTGCCGGCGTACCGGCGGGTTTTTACACGTTGAGCGTCGAGCTACTCTCTTATCGACCGCTCTCGCTCGAGCGCGTCGAGGTTCGCGCCGGGCGCCGCACCAACCTGCGCCTGGCGCTCAGCGCTGCAGCACTCGAAGTCGCGCCACTTATCGTGCGGGCCGAGCGGATCCCGCTGATCGAGCCTGATGTGAGCGAGACTCACCAGGTCCTCCTCGGGCGGCAGCTCCGCGAGCTTCCCACCGATGCGACACAGCAAGCGATCGAGCTTACGACCGGCGTTACGGATGGCCATTTTCGCGGCGGCCGCGTCGGTCAGGAGACCTACGTGGTCGACGGCCTGGGTCTCAAGAACCAGCTCGAGGCATCATCGCAGGGCTTCGGGCTGGAATACGCGCCCAGCTCTCTGCAGGAAATCGATGTGGCCACGGGCGGCTTCGGTGCCGAGTACGGCTCCGCCCTTTCCGGCGTCGTCAAGTACGTCACGCGCCGGGGCGATCCCGAGCGCTGGTCGGGTCAAGCCAGCCTGCTCAGCGACCATTGGGCACCCAGCTCCGTCTCCCGTGGATTCAGCGAGCTGTCCCTCTCGGCAGGCGGCCCACTACGCCTCCTCGGACCGCGGAGCACCCTCTTCGCCGACCTGTTGCTTCAGGGGATGCTGGACGCGGACCCGCGAGCGAAGGGGCTCACCTGTCTGGATCGCGAGCAGGCTGAACAGCAGCTGGCCGAGTTGATCGACGAGCTGAGCAACGATCCGAGCACCGCCCACCTCTACTGTCCGTTCAGCGAGGACATGATCCCGCATCAGCAGGGCGACAAGCTGATTGGCTTCCTGAGATTGGATCTGCCGGTCGGCCAGCGGGCCAACCTGATGGGATCGCTGCTGCGCAATCGCTTTCAGCGACAGCTCTACACACCGGAGTTCAAGTACAACCCGGATTTCCAGCTGGGGCAACGACAGACGGGGACGCTAGGAAGCTTGGTCTTCGATTGGTCGAAAGATGCTGCTGGCAGAGCGTATCACGTGACGGCGCGAGCAGCCGCACTGCGGATCGACCGCTACCTCGGCGTGGTCGATCCGCAAAGCCTGAGTGAGCGCGCCGACATCGCCGGCTTCGGCCTTTCGGACTTCGAGTTTCTCGGTGAAGAGTTCGTCAGGCGCCCGGTCGCGGAGCAACAGGTAATCGGGACGCCGGTTCCCGGTTACTCTCAGCCCGGCGGTTCCAGCGGCTCGCCGTTCGGCCCGGCGGCGGAAGGAATCTTCTTTACGGAGGGAACGCCGGGCATCGCCAACTGGACACGCTCGGACATGTTAGCTGGCGATCTGGTCGGCGAGCTGCTGACGGCGACGGGCCACTCGTTCAAGGCGGGCGTCTCCACGCGCTTCTACTCCGTCGAAAACTACGAGCGGCCGTTCAGCTACGCGGTCGACTCCCTAGTCAATTTCTCGAGCTACAATCCGGGTGCGCTGTCGGGATTTGCCGAGGCGCGAATCTCCGCTGGCGAAATGTTTGCGGCTTCGATCGGTTTCCGTGTCGAGTCGTTCCGCTCCGGGCTGAGCCTGCCCGCGGATAGCGCCGACCCCCAAGCGCCGGTCATCGAAGGCGACTGGAAATTCGCAGCGATGCCGCGCGTTGGATTCGCCGGCGCCTTCCGGAACAGCGCCGGTGAAACCTCGTTCCGGTTCAATTTTGCCAGACTGGCACAGCCGCCCGACTTTCGTTTCTTTGCCGACGCCACCATCGGGGATTCGCTGCGCACCGATATCCGCCGACAGGGCAACCCGAACTTGGGTTTCGAACGGGGTCGCTCCTACGAGCTGGGCATCGCTCACGTGCTGAATGGCAGCGTGGGACTGTCGGTCACTGCCTTCCGCAAAGAACTCAGCAACATCGTGACCGGCAGCCTCCAGGTGTCGAGCCTGGCGCCGGCCCGCTTCTCCACAGCAGACAAGGGAACGGTCAAAGGTTTGGAGATCAGCGCCTACGGCCGCTGGACGGGAATCGAGCTACGCGGCGGCTACTCTCTGCAAAAGGCGACCGGCCTGGCAACCGGACTCATCGATGATGCGGTCGATCCCGAAGCCCGGTTCGAGGAATTCCCGCTGGCGCACGACCGGCGGCACGCCATCGACCTGGTCGTGCTGGGTGGCCACGCAGCGGCCTGGGGAGGAACAGGTTGGGGTGCCGCGTTGATCGGCTCCGTCCGTAGCGGCCTGCCTCTCGATCCTCGCGCGCCGACGCCGACGCGACTGCCCTGGACCGCGCTGGTCGGCTTGCGCGTGACCCGCGAACTGGGTGGACCCGCGTTATGCGGAGACTGCCGTATCCGGCTGATTCTTGACGGCAGGAACATCATCGGCCGTGACAACGTGATCGCCCTGCGGCGCGACACTGGAGGGCTTGGGCCAAC
>JBFJOD010000090.1:0-13473 GCA_041617795.1 Gemmatimonadota bacterium
GAAAACCAGGTGCTGTCAACCGGCAAGACAGCGGAAGCAGTGCAGAGCTCGGTCTCGGAGGTTGGGCGGATGGGCGAAGACGTGGCAGGGGATGCTGGAGTCGCCTCCGAGGCCGAGCTTGCTAAAGAAATCAAGGAGCTACAGACCGAGCTAGATAAGCTAACGAAGGATAACGAGCGTCTCAAGCGCGAGCTTTCGGCCAAGCAAGGCGAGCTGATGGGCAGGCCCTTCGTGCGGGAGCGGCCTGACGCTCTGCGTGGCATCACTCGCAAGCTCATGTCACCGCTCGGCACCCTCTACGTCACGATAAACGAGGACGAGAAGAGCCGGCCGTTCGAGGTGTTTACGACGCTCGGTAAGGCCGGTGGCGCCGCGATGGCCGATGCGGAAGCGATAAGCCGGCTGATTTCATTGGGCCTGCGTAGCGGAATCCCCCTTAGCACTATCTGCAAGCAACTGCGCGGCATCTCTTGCGACCGCGCCGTGGGATTCGGCAGTAAGAAGATCCTCTCAATGCCCGATGCCGTGGCGCTGGCCATCGAAGAGTATCTGCTCGACAAGGAAGGACAGCAGCAGGTCCTGCCGCTTAACGACCCGGAAACGGGATCGAAGCAGAACGGTGGCACTCAGAGCGCCCAACGGCCAGATATCTCCGCGGCACTATTCGACGATCCCGCCAAGCATTTCGGCCGCGACATCAAGTCGTTCATCGAGACCTGTCCAGATTGCGGTTTCTCGCTTCAGTTTGCCGAAGGCTGCTTGAAGTGTACCGCATGTGGCTACTCGGAGTGCGGCTGATTTCGCCGAACCAACCCAATTGAGAAAGGGCGTCCAGGCTGGGCGCCCTTCGTATTTTGGGGCCGGAAACCTTTTCATCGGAACGTTGTTCATCGTTTGGAAGCTGCTGGTGGCGCGGTCGCTCGCGCCCGAGCCAGGCCGCTCAGCTGAGGTGATCCATATGGCGAAAACATTCGAAGAGCAGATCGGGGTCCATCTTGATCAGCTCTACTCTGCCGCTCTGCGCTTCACTCTGGATGAGCACCGGGCTGAAGAGCTACTGCAAGAAGCAGCGATCCGAGGCTTTCACGAGTACTCCGGCCGGCGGCGCGAGGAGGATTTCCGGGATTACATGTTACAAATCTTGGTGGCTACGTATCTGAAGCGGCGCCGCAACATGGGTGGTGACCCGCTGGCCAGCGAAGCGGATCTTACGGAAGAAGTGTTCGAAACCAGGCAAGAGTTGGCCGGGCCATTCCCGGCGCCGGGCAGCTCGGCTCGCTTGTTTCTGATGCGCTGGATGGACAAGGTCTGGCACGAGCTGGACGATGGGGATCGGTTGGTTCTTTGGCTGGCCGATATCGAAAGGATCAGGCACCGGCGTGTTGCCGACATGACTGGATTGAAGGTTAAGGAGGTGCGCTGGCGGCATTACCGGGCGCGACAGGTGCTGAGCCGAGGTGCGACACGGGAACTGGGCCGAATAGCCGGCGGTGGTGCGGAGGTATGAATGATCGGCTGCGATGAAGTGCGCCGGCGGCTGTGGCCCGCCGATGCGATGCGTGTAGGCGATGCAGAAATCGAAGCTGCGCTCGAACATGCCAGCGGTTGCCCAGAATGCTCGAGCTTTTTAGAACAGGATCGGCGCCTCGCGGAATTCATCCGGGGATCCGTGCCGCGGGAACGCGCGCCTCGCGAACTTCGAGAACGACTTTATACGGCACTGGCGCGGGAACGCGCCGGCTTGGCCGGCCGCCGCGAGAAACGGACAATCAAACGTCGCCACGTGGCGCTGGGCGTACTGGCATTCAGTGTCGTTGCGCTGGGCAGCACTGGCTACTGGCTGATAGCGGACCGCCCGCCGGCACCGGCCGCCGGTGCCTTCGCTGAGGACTACCTGCGGCGCGTCATCGAACAGGAAGTTCTGTTGACCGCCGACCGACAAGAGGTCGCCGTCTTCTTCGCGCGCGAGTTGGGCGTTGCGATGCCTCCGCCCGACGTCCCTGACTTCCAGGTACGGCGGGCCACCATCTGTCTGATGAATGGACGGAGGGGTGGTGTGGTCGAATACGAGGGGCGTGGCAATGTTCTCTCCTATTACCTCATCCCACTTGCCGAGACGGCGGGCTCAGCCGCGACCCCGTCCACCGGGAGCGGGCCCAATTCTCCCGCGCTAACGAATGAACGCGGCCTTGGGGTGGCAACTTGGTGGGATGGGAGACACCAACACGCCCTCGTCGGTAGTCTGCCTGCCCAGGATCTAAAGCGACTCGCCCCACTGTTCGTCTGTCCCACCTCTCGTCTCTAGCTTTCGCGCCCGCCGGGCGGCTAGTTTAGGGCCGCGCGATCTTCCAGTTGCCCGTCAGCCGTCATGGAGGTGCGTTTGGCCAGCCTGAGTGGTGTGATAACGTCCCTGCAAATTTGTCCCGCACATGGTTTGCCGATGAGGCCGGTCGACCCCGCTGTATTTGCCGCGGATCTCGGACTTGAGGGGTGCCGCCATGCTCGGGAGGGAAGTCGGCGCCAGGTGCTGCTAATCGAAGAGGAGACGCTCGCGGAACTCGGTCTGACCGCCGGCGTGGTCAAGGAGAATGTGACGACGCGTGGAATTGAGCTTGCAACGCTTCCGAGGGAGACTCGCTTACTCTTGGGAGGAGAGGTCGAACTCTGGATAACCGGCCCCTGCCATCCCTGCAACTTGATGGACGAAATCCGCCAGGGTCTGCAAGAGGAGCTAAAAGGCCGGCGCGGCGTGCTGGCATGGGTCAAGCAGGGCGGGGCGGTCAGTGTGGGCGATCGAATCGAGGTTAAGCCCGTAGCGGAGCAGATGAGGGGGACAGTATGAGCGTTTCCCGGTCGGCGCTGGTGTTCTGTTTGGCCGCCCTCCCGCTGGCTGGTCCGGCGCCCGTTTCGGGTCAGACGGCGGCGAACCGAGCGGTCCGCGCCTATCACCAGGCCAATCAGAAGGCCATCCTCGACGAGCTGATTGGATTCCTGCGGCTTCCCAATGTGGCAGCCGATTCTGAGGCGATCCGTCATAACGCCGACGTGCTCACAGAGATGATGGAGCTGCGCGGCATCATGACCCGGCAGCTCAGCACGCCGGGGGCGCCTTACGTCTTCGGTGAGCTGCAGTCGCCGGGCGCCACGACGACGGTGCTTTTTTATGCACACTACGATGGCCAGCCGGTAGACCTGGATAAGTGGTTGGGACACGATCCCTTCAGTCCAGTGCTGCGAGATGCGGCCCTCGAGGTCGGAGGGCGCATAATCCCATACGCAGAGCAAGCGAGCTTTGACCCGGATTGGCGGATCTATGCGCGCTCCGCCTCCGACGACAAGGCGCCGATCGTCGCTCTGCTGGTGGCCCTCGATGCGCTCGCGGCGGCGGGACTGCGATTGCAGTCGAATCTGAAGTTTCTGTTTGAAGGTGATGAGGAAGCTGGCTCTCCCAATCTCGCCTGGTTGGCCCGGGAACATGGTGAGCTACTGGCTGCGGATCTGGTCGTGGCGGCTGACGGTCCGAGCGATCCGTCGGGACGGCCGACGCTCTATTTTGGCGCCCGCGGCATAACCAGTGTCGAGATTACCGTCTACGGTCCGCTGCGTCCCCTGCACAGCGGCCACTACGGCAACTGGGCCCCCAACCCGGCGATGCGACTTGCCCAGTTGCTTGCTACGATGAAGGACCCGGAAAGTGGCAGGGTTTTGGTGAAGGGCTTCTACGAGGATGTCGTTCCGCTGAGCGATTTCGAGAAGGCGGCGCTGGCGGACGCGCCTAATGATGATGAGCAGCAGTTGCATGCTTTCGCGATGTCTGGTCCGGAGATGGAGGGCAGCCGCTTTACATTGATCAACCTGCCGTCACTCAACGTTCGAGGTTTGCGCAGCGGCTGGGTCGGTGACGAAGCGCGGACCATCGTCCCCGACAAGGCGATCGCCAGCTTGGATTTGCGGCTGGTGAAGAACATCGACCCGGTGGAGCAGATCGCTAAGCTAGCCGCGCACATCGAGCGACAGGGTTATCACATTGTTTCCGATGAGCCCGACGTGCAGCTGCGGCGCCGCCATCCGAAGTTGGTGCGCATCGTCAGCTCCGATGGCTATCCGGCGTTCCGCACCTCGATGGATTTGCCAGTTGCTAAGCGACTGATCGAGGTGATCGAGGTCAGTACGGGACAGCGAGCGGTGAAACTGCCGACACTTGGCGGCAGCGTGCCGCTCTACGTGTTCACGGACATCCTTCGGATTCCGACGGTAGGGATTCCAACGGTCAATCATGACAACAACCAGCACAGTCCGAACGAGAGTCTGCGGTTGGGCAACCTCTGGTCAGGAATCGAGATTCTGAGTTCAGCGATGCTGATGAACTGAAGCGAAGCGAGCGCAACTATGGCGGATTTGGAACTTATTAGCGAGCTGCTCACGCCGGCGGACTCGAAGATCATACTCTTAGTCCTCGATGGATTGGGCGGTTTGCCGGTCAAACCCGGTGGGCCCACGGAGTTGGAGGCGGCCAAGACGCCGAATCTGGACCGGCTGGCTGCTGAGGGGATCGTCGGACTGCACCAGCCGGTCAGTCCGGGCGTGACGCCCGGGAGCGGACCGGGCCACATCGGACTGTTTGGCTACGATTCGGTGCAGTTTCAGATCGGGCGTGGGGTTCTGGAAGGACTGGGAATCGGGTTCGATCTTGAAGCCGACGACCTGGCGGCGCGGGGCAACTTCTGCAGCGTGGACGGAAGCGGCAACGTCAGCGACCGTCGGGCGGGCAGAATCTCCAGCGAACAGGCCCGGCCGCTCTGCGCTAGGCTGGCCAAGATCGCAGTCCCGGGTGCGAAGCTTTTCGTGGAGCCCGTTCGCGAGCACCGCTTCCTACTCGTTCTGCGGGGAACCGGCCTGGTAGAGGGAATAACCGAAACCGACCCGGGCCACGTGGGCAGCCCGCCTCTCGATGTGAAAGCGGAGATTCCCGAAGCGGAGGCGACCGCCGAAATCATTCGTGGCTTTGTTCGCGAGGCGCGTCAGCAACTCGCCGGTGACCAGCCCGCGAACATGATTCTGCTGCGCGGTTTCGCGAAGCTGCCTGATTGGCCGCGCTTTCCCGACGTGTTCGGACTGCGATCGGTAGCGGTCGCACAGTATCCCATGTATCGCGGAGTCGGCAAGCTAGTCGGGATGGATACCGTCGAGGCCAGCGGATCGTTCGAAGATCTGTTCGCAGCGGTTGCGAACGTCTGGCGTGATTACGACTTCGCCTTCGTTCACGTCAAAGAGACAGACAAGACAGGCGAAGATGGAGACTTCGACAAGAAGGTAAAGGTCATTGAGGAAGTGGATCGACATATCCCTCGGCTGATGGACTTGAAACCCGATGTGATTCTCGTGACTGGAGACCACTCGACCCCGGCGGCCCTCCGCAGCCACAGCTGGCACCCGGTACCGTTCCTACTGCGGGCTTCCACCTGCCGGACCGACGGCGTGAAGCAGTTCGGCGAGAGATGGTGCTTAGAGGGCGGCGGTGGTATCTGCCGTTCAGAGGATCTCATGCCGCTGACGCTGGCCCACGCCGGGCGGCTGGCGAAATTCGGTGCGTGACACGTGGCAGGCTCGGCGGCTTGGAAGACGATAACGTTTGACTGCTACGGTACGCTGGTCGATTGGGAGGCCGGGATCGTCGAGGCGTTCAAGACTGCGGCAAAGAAGGACGGCATGCCGCTCGCTGCGCCGCAGATCATCGCGGCCTATCACACTGCTGAGCCTGCAGTACAGGCGGGCCCATATCGAACCTACCGGGAAGTCCTCGGCCAGGTAGCCGTCGCTGTGGCTGAGCATCTCGGTTGGACTCTCGAACCGGGCCAAGCCGGGTTCCTCGCCGATTCGCTCAGATCTTGGCCCGTTTTCACCGATTCTCAGCCGGCGTTAGAGCGGCTGAGGTCGCGTTACCGGCTGGCGATCCTCTCGAATGTCGACGACGACCTGCTGGCTGGCACCATCGAGCGCATCGGGGTCGAATTCGACTGGACCGTCACGGCTCAGCAGGTCAAAAGCTATAAGCCCGCCCATCACCACTTTCTCGAGGCGATTCGTCGCGTTGACGGGGATCGAGACAGCCTGCTGCATGCAGCGCAAAGCCTTTTCCATGACCTGCAACCGGCCCGGCAGCTGGGCCTGGCTGCGGTTTGGGTGAACCGCAAAGGCGAAGCGCTCACGGCTGAGGCGGAGCCGCTACATACGGTGGCGAATTTGACGGAGCTTGCTGATTGGCTGGGTGTATAAGGCTGGCACTATTTCTGCGCTCCTCGTCACGGACTGTGGGAAACGATCCGAACCAGGTTGAGCAACCGTAGAATGAGGATTTATGAGGGATATGACCGAGCAGAAGCGCGTCGTGATTCTCGGTGCAGCAGGCCGTGATTTCCATGACTTCAACACTTACTTCCGGGGCAACCCGGCCTATCGGGTCATGGCGTTTACGGCCACGCAGATCCCGAATATCAGTGACCGAGTTTACCCGGCAGGCATCGCCGGAGCCGACTATCCGGAGGGCATCCCGATTCTTCCGGAATCCGAACTGGAATCGGCAGTCAAGCTCAAGCAAGTAGATACATGCGTCTTCTCATATTCGGATGTATCCCATGAGTACGTGATGCATCTGGCGAGTCGCTGTCTGGCGGCTGGGGCCAGCTTCATGCTCCTCGGTCCAGCGCAAACCATGCTGCAATCAAAGCTTCCGGTGGTGGCGGTCTGTGCGGTTCGGACGGGAGCAGGGAAGAGCCAGACGACTCGGTACGTTGTGGATCGGCTGCGCGAGTTCGGCCGGCGTCCCGTGGTGGTTCGCCATCCTATGCCATACGGTGATCTTGTGAAGCAGCGCGTGCAGCGCTTTGCTAGCTACGATGATCTTGAGCGACACGATGTGACGATCGAGGAACGGGAGGAGTACGAACCTCACCTGCGAAACGGCGCGATCGTTTATGCCGGTGTCGATTACGAGGAAATATTGAGACAGGCCGAAGGAGACGGCGACGTGGTGCTTTGGGATGGCGGCAACAACGATATGCCGTTCTTCCAGCCCAACCTCCACATCGTGATAGCTGATCCGCACCGCCCCGGTCACGAGGTTTCGTACCACCCCGGCGAAGCGAACCTCCGCATGGCCGATGTCGTGATAATCAACAAGAGCAATACGGCGCCGCCGGCAGGTATCGAGGCGGTGCGCCGCAACATCGCCGCGAGTAATCCGCGGGCGCGCGTCTTGGTTGGTCGGTCGCCGATGAAAGCGGATCGACCGGAGCTGCTCAAGGGTCGTCGAGTATTGGCTGTTGAGGATGGCCCCAGCCTGACGCACGGCGAGTTGCATCTCGGCGCAGCAAGCCTGGCGGCCCAACAGCACGGGGCCAAGGAATTGGTGGATCCGCGTCCCCATGCGGTGGGCTCGCTCGTGAATACCTTCGCCGCCTACTCGAAGACGGGTCCGGTGCTGCCGGCGATGGGTTACAGCGAGGATCAGATCGGCGAATTGGAGGAGACGATTCGCAATTCGGACGCCGAGGTCGTGGCGGTCGGCACACCCGTTGACCTGGCTCGATTGATCAAAATCGATCGGCCCGTGGTCCGGATCACGTATGAGCTGGAACTCGATGAACCCAACGTACTCGATGAGCTGCTGCGTAGCGCGCTCACGAAGAAGTCGGCTGACTGAATCGACTGCTAATTGGCCAAACAGCTGGATGCGGCGGCGCTACACGCGAGTTCGATCGTTCTGGATGGTCATAACGATCTTGCCTGGCGACTGCGCACACAGTTCGGGTCGGACTTAGATCGGTTCGACCTCTCGCTGCGCCACGCGGATGGCCATACCGATATCCCGCGTCTCCGCCAGGGTGGTGTGGGGGCTCAGTTCTTTGCGGCGTACGTACCTTCCGACTACGCCAACCGCGGTGCTACACGCTTAGCTTTCGAGCAGATCGACCTGATTCGGCGGCTGATCGCTCGCTACCCCGACTTCGAAGCGGCTTACGTGGCAGCCGACGTCGCCAGGATCGTGGGCCGCGGGCGCATCGCGGCCCTGATCGGGGTGGAGGGCGGTCACACGATCGAGAACTCCTTGCCGGTACTCAGGGCGTTCTACGAGCTCGGCGTCCGCTATCTCACGCTGACACATATCGACAGCACGGATTGGGCCGATGCGGCGACCGACGTTGCACGACACGGCGGCCTGAGTGATTTCGGCGAAACCGTCATCCAGGAGATGAACCGTTTGGGGATGCTGGTCGACATCTCCCATGTGTCGGACGAGACAATGGCCGACGTGCTCAGGGTAAGCCGAGCGCCGGTGGTCGCCACGCACAGCGGCGCTCGAGCCATCAACCGCCACTCACGTAACGTGCCGGATGAGATTCTTCGTGAAGTCGCTGCGAACGAAGGGGTGGTGATGGTCAACTTCTACTCGGGCTTCGTCGTTCCGGAAGCAGCTGACGTCGCCAACGCTATGTTCGATGTCGCGCGTGAATTGCGAGCCCGGTTCATCGATGATGACGTGGCAATGGAGCAGGCCTGGCACGAGTGGGAGTCGCAGCAACGGATGCCCCGCGGAAGGGTGGCCGATCTCGTCGATCATATCGACCACATAGTGCGGGTCGCCGGCGAGGACCACGTCGGACTCGGCTCGGACTACGACGGCATGTCGGTGGTGCCCGAGGGTCTGGAGGATGTGTCGACGTTCCCGGTCATTACCGAGGAGCTGGTCCGCCGTGGCTATAAAGAGACCCAAATCCGCAAGATCTTGGGTGAGAACTTGTTGCGTGCGATGGCCGGGGCCGAAGCGATCGCGCGCCGCTAGGCCGCCAACCAGCGGGTTGCCCGTCTGTCCCTAAGACCGCACCGCGCCGCCGCGCTCCAAGATGATCAGGATCTCGTCGATCGTATGGCGGCCCCGGTCTTCCCTGTACCAGCGCAGAAGTGGCCGATAGACATCGACGTTCTTGTCGGTCAGCTTGCCGGCGCGGAATCCGCGAATCTTTTCGCGAAACATGGCCTGGGCCGGTGCCGGCCGAGGACCCCACCAGCCGAGCTCTCGCATGTCTTCGTCGTAGACGATCGCAACGGGAATCGAGCGACCGCCATGGCTGAGGTAGCGGTCCATGATATCCAGATTCTCGTCACGGGCCAGCATACGAACCTCAACCATCTCGGGAGCCGCGTCTGCCAGCTTCGCAACGATCGGGACTAGCGACGCTGCATCACCGCACCAGTCCTCCGCCAGAATCAACACATGTCGGCGGCCGGGAAGTTCCTTCAATCGCTCTATCGCATCGTCCGGAACCGTGAGATTTTCATAGATTCCGTTCCAGAGGCCTTCATGCTTCCCAGCTTGTTGGCGGAAATCGTCGTAGGTTTGGGCGTCGAGATACCGTTCGTGCGTCAGCGTCTGCATCTTTCCTCTCAAGTTCGTCCCGCCGGCTCTGGCCACGTTGCGATCCCCTGAGCGGGGGCCGCCCGCGGCGACACATCCGCCGCAGTCCTTGCGCCAGGAAATCGCCGGGCGGAACCCGGCCGGCCCTGCTGTGGTAAGGATGATAGGGTTCTGCCCCACGTCAACGTGGGTAACGCCTCCGCGCCGCCTGGGGTTTCCGTCAGCCGTCGAACCTGGGTCCGATTCAGCTGACTGGCCGGCCCGAGAGCGAAGGTGGGCCCCCTCCCCTGCAATAGCGTAATTGACCGAGAATGCTTATAGTTAAGGCACTTACGACCCCTGTCGGGGGTCGCCCCCCGGTTAGCGACACTCCCCCCGCAGAACGAACCGGTGTGGATTCACGCTTATGAACGGCCCTCGGCCTTCGGCGGCTGATCGCCAGGCAAACGGCCCGTCCGGCGCCCGTATGGGCTCCGGGAAGGCCCCGGAATTGTATACACTCGGCGGCGTACGCCTTGTACGCGCCGATGTCGACGAGACATCCCGTCTCGGACCGAAGCATCTTGCCCTCCTGGTCTATCTTTTCCACGAACAAAGGCCCATGCATCCCAACGAAGTCACCGAATTGTTGGGTCACGGCCGTAGCGAGGATCGGGAAAACGAAGGGCTGCGCCGGGCGGTTGTCTGGCTGCGAGACAACGTGCCGGGGATCAACATCCGGCTCGCGGCCGACACGATCGAAACATTCGGGGGACTGCATCTCGACACGCGAGACGTGGATTCGGCCATCGATGCAGGTGACGCCGAGGCCGTGGCTGGTCTTTATGTCGGCGAGTTTTTGGAAAGCTTTCAGTCGGGCTCACCGAGTTTCGATGAATGGGCTCAGCGCGAGCGCGGACGCCTCAAGCGCGCCTGGAGCAACGCGATGCTGGCCGCGGCACAGGAGGCGGAGCAAGGCAAGCGCTGGGACCTTGCCGCCACCTGGTGGCGGATACTGGTGGCTCGTGCCCCGATGCGTCCGGAAGCGGTGTCCGGGTTTCTTCGCGCGCTGGTTGAGTCAGGCCGTTCCGAGGAAGCGACGGCAGCGTACGGTGGTTATCTGCGGCGGCTGCGAGAGAGCGGCATTGCCCAGCCCAGCGACCTCGTAAAGCGGGCGGTCACCGAGTTGCGGATTCAGGTGACTCCAGCAGAAGAAGCCATCCTATCCCCACCCGCGTCTGATATCGAGAAGCTGCCGGCAGCTAGTGAAGCCGCAACAGGCAAGGGAGAGGTGCCTGGCGAGTTCGAATCACTCGATTTGATCCCCGATAGCGAAATCGAAGCCGCGTTGGATGCGGATGAGGCAGCAGGAATTAGCGGGCTCGATGGATTGCACCACCACCTTGCCTGGTCGGATATGAAGGAAGAGCCGCCAGTGGGAGAACCGCCCGCCGAGACGCCGTCCGCGGCGGCTGGCACGGGACGAAAAAAAGGGGTCAAGGCGCAGCCGACAAAATCGCGAGGCTTCGAGTTCATCCTGCCGGACGGCGCGACGGTTTCGGAAGACACGGAAGACTCGCCGCCAGTTAAAGGGCCGCTGAAGCCGAGAAAGGTTCCAGCGGGTGCCTTCGTGGACACCACCCACGAGCGAGTGCGCCACGAGGTCACCTCGGTAAGGAAGCCCTGGGCTCCCGTGCTGCGAGAGACGTGGACTGAACTAGCGCCAGTGCGGAGCGCTGCCACCGAGACGCTGGGCACTGCCGGGCAGCGAATTTGGAGCGGTATCCTGAAGGCGCTGCGCGCTACGCGGAGGGGTCTGGGCTCGTTCGGGCGCTTGCTGCTGGCACCGGCCCGCGCCGTGGCGGCTAGAAGGCGCCGCTCCAATGAGCAGGAGCAGGAGCGCCGGCGGCGGGCCGTTGAACGAATCCAGCAGTACGCGCCAGGCGCATCTGGCGCGAAATCGGAAACTAAGCCCGCGCCGCCTGTTCCTGAGCCGCGAACGCCGCGGTCGCGGGTACCCGTACCGCGTGTACCGAAGAGACCGAAGAAAACGGCGCCACCGCCGGTTGTCGAACGTCCGAAGCCGGCGCCACCGCCCGTTGTCGAACGTCCGAAGCCAGCGCCACCGCCGGTTGTCGAACGTCCGAAGCCGGCGCCACCGCCGGTTGTTGAACGTCCGAAGCCGGTGCCACCGCCCGTTGTCGAACGTCCGAAAGCGGCGCCACCGCCGGTTGTTGAACGTCCGAAAGCGGCGCCACCCCCGGTTGCTGAACGTCCGAAGCCGCTGTCTCCCACCGGAGAGATATCGCCGCTTGCTCCCGTGCCAGAACCAACCGAAGAGGCGCACCGCACGGAGCAACGCAAACCGCATCGCAAGGGTTTCTGGCTCGCCCGAAAGCTGCGCGAGGCAAGATCGAAGGCCAAGGGCGCTCGAGCGAAACGACTTAGCCGTAAGCCGGTGTCCCCGACGGGTCGGGCAAAGCCGACTGAGCCGGTCCCGGAGGGACTGCGGACGGGCTCGCTGGCGGAGGTCGGGCCCCGGCGGAAGATCTGGGCGAAGTTCGGAGCCGCGCGCCGGGCGGGCCGCATGGGAGTCCCGCTGGCGGCCTTGTTCAAGCGATTTTGGTATGCTCCGGTAGCCGTGGCAGTCGTGCTTCTTGGCATTGTCGTGGGTCCGCGGATCGCTGGCGTGTTGGGTGGCCTAAATGGAGGATTACCGTCTCAGCTTCCCGAGGTTCAAGGACCATCCCTGCCGAAGGTTACGCTTCCCAGGGTTGGTGTGCCCAAGGTCACACTGAAGACGCCGGCCTTCGTGGAAACGATCAGTGAAGTGTTTGCGGGGCCGCTGCTCCGCAACCCCGGGCAATGGCTGGTCGTGGCGGACGTGGCGGTCGATCCGCCGGGCAGCGCCGCTGATGGATGGCAGGATCCAAGCCGCGCTTCGGACATCTTGACATTGGCGCTGGAAACTGACCTAAAGCAGGCCCAGTACTTTTACGTCGTGCCGCGGGAACGGGCATTGCTCGCCCGACGCTCCGCGACCGGAGACGATTCAGAAGGCTTGCCCGTCGAGGATGCCCTGGCAGTCGCGACGGTGGAGAACGCTGCGGCAGTAATCGCCGCCGCGATCACGCACTCGGAAGGCGTGGATAGCGTGAGGCTGAGCGTGCACAGCCCCGCCGGCGACACTCTGTACGGTGTAGCGGCGCAGCTGACTCGGGAGTCGACCAGCCTCGAGACTCTGGCGGGGCTCACGCGCGCGGTGCGGCGCAGGTTGGGTGAGCCGCGCGACGAGATCGATGCGAGTCCGCTTGCTGGCCAGGTACTCTCCAGCGTGCCGGACGCCATGCGCCTATACGCGGAGGCGCAGAGACATTTCAACCGAGGACGTTATTCCCAAGCCATCGCTGCGGCGGTGGAGGCTGTGAATCGGGACTCCACATTCGCAATGGCCTACCGTACGCTGGCGGAGTCGTACGCTATGCTCGGTCAGCGGACGCGGGCACGCACGGCCATCGAGTCCGCCTATGACTTGAGCGACCGCCTGAGCCAGCGAGAGCAGCTTCGGATTCTGGGTGACCGGCATACCTGGGATGGTCGCTACGAAGAGGCTGTCTTCACCTACGACGAGCTCTTCAAAAGCCACCGAGACGACGTCGTGGCGCTCAAGAGCCAGGCCCTCGTACAGAAGATTATCGGGGCGCGTGGGCTGGGGCAGGGCAATCTCAAGGTCGCTTATTCCATCGACCGCTATGACTGGCCCCCGTTATCACAGATCGCCCGCTACCTTGATTATCGCGGGAGGCTGCCCGACGTTGACTCGCTGGTCTCCAGCCTGGATGGGTCCTTCTAAACGATTGACGCTCGGCATTTCACTCCGCGCCTAGGCCCGGTTCGCTTGTAGCCGGCCCAACCGCTCGCTAGCTTGGTAATCATGCCAGGTCAGGTTGTGCCGCGTGCCGCGGCCGTTGCGCTCGCCGCGCTCGGTTTGTTAATCCCCCTCCGGCAAACAGGGGCCCAGGAGTCGGCGCATCGCTGCGGCCGTTCGAGCCGCTGAAACGGCCGTTCGGACCGCTGGA
>JBFJOD010000091.1:0-13330 GCA_041617795.1 Gemmatimonadota bacterium
GCCGCAGCAGCTGGTTCTCGGTTCTTCCCTTCACCCGGGCCCACATGCTGCGACCGCCCTCCGTGCTATCCGTCCCGGCGCCCGAGACATAGCAGAAGGTTAGTTCGGGGTTGAGTCGGACCAGCGTCTCGGCGGTTCGAAGGGTTAGCTCGTAGGTCAGACGCTGATACTGCTCTTCGCTCATTCCCGCCGAGGAAACGCCCAGGCAGAAGAAGCAGGCGTCAATACCGGTCAGCTGACTCTCGATGCCCGAGTAGTCGAAGAAGTCGCGGTGGATGACCTCCGTGAGCTTCTCATGTTCGACATCACAGCTACTTCGACCCACAACCAGAACGGACGCGACCTCAGGATCATCCAAGCATTCTTTGAGCACTCCCGACCCAACCATCCCACTCGCTCCGAATATGATGACTCTCATTCAATCACCTCCAGACTTGCGTCGGCCCGCGCCTCCGCTGATGTTGCCGGATCGCTCATGAATGTGCGGTCTGTGGCGAGCGTCGCACAATCACCTTGCGCTCCGCCGCGCCCAATCCTTTAGCACGGTCTGCCCAAGCAGTCGCGCAGCTTTGATTGCTGACAGAATGGCGGAGCCTAAGACTTTCTGAAAAAGCGGGAAGCGCGCACTTGGCCCCAACCGACGGACACTTTGAGTTGCCGATCAAGATCCAGCCCGACGACATCGATGAAGTCGGCCACGTGAATAATGTCGTTTACGTTCGCTGGATCCAAGACGCTGCAGTTGCTCACTGGCGCTCCGCCGCGCCCGCGACAGATCAAGCGGTGCTATTCTGGGTCGTCTTGCGTCACGAGATCGACTACAAACGTGCCGCCTTTCTCCATGATGAGATCGTTGCTCGCACCTGGGTCGGACAGGCCTCGCGCCGCACCTTCGAACGCCACACCGAACTGCTGCGGGGCGCCGACCGAAAGCTGCTGGCCCGCGCACGCACGCTCTGGTGCCCCATCGATGTCGAGACCGGCAAGCCCACCGACGTCAGCCCGGAAGTCCGGGCCAGGTTCTCAGTTCCGAAACCCGGTCCGGGCGGTTGACCTGCCGATCTTCCAGCACTGGCCCGGAGCGCTGCGGCCGGGCTATCCTACCTGATAGACAGACCTCCTCGTCGAACCCCACCTTGACTCGCTCGCGCTAAGGCCGACCTATCAGTTCCACCGCCCGACGGCGGCCGCGCGCCAGAGCCGATGGCCAGATTAGTCTCGACGGCCGGGACGGACACCGGACCTGACGGTCCCGGCGGATTGCAGATGGGAATCGACTGGATCGCTAGCTCGTCGTGGCGAGCCTTCCTTCTCATCTTTCTTCTGTGCTTCGGAGTTCAGGGCTTCTTCCTGACCAAGGTCCCACATCGCTACATACAACCGCACACGCGCTGGGAGATCGAAGCCGTCGCTGTCTCGCTGGTCCAGACTGGGCAGTTCGCGAACCCCTACGACCTCCCCACCGGTCCTACCGCGCACCTGCCACCGATTCCGCCTTTCCTGCTCAGCCTGATCTACCGTCTGTTCGGACTCACGCTGGCGGCGGGTTATGTAAGCTGGCTGCTGCGGATGGCTACCTACTCCGTGATGTATGCGATGCTCCCCTGGCTTGCCGGTAAGTTCGGCGCCGGCAGACAGGCCGGTCTGCTCGGCGGCATCGCGGGCGCATTGACCCCCCAATGGCCGGGCTACGGCGAGGCGCTTACCGCCATCGTGCTTGGCCTTTTGCTGCTCGCTTTCCTGCGGCGTTGGACCCGGGCACGTAGTACCGCGCGCAGTTCGGTCTTGCTGGGTTTGGCGTGGGGCGCCGCCTTCCACCTGCAACCCGTTCTCTTGACCGTGCTGCTGGGTTGCATCGCCTTTGAGCTGTGGTGGAGCGCTGAGCGCCGGAAGTGGCGCCTATCAGGTGTGATGGTCCTGGGTGTTCTGCTCGCTTGTGTGCCCTGGGGTTGGCGCAACTACACGACCTTCGGCGAGGTCTTCTTCATCCGCAGCAACCTCGGCCTGGAACTACGCATGGGCAATCACGAAGGCGCCGAAGCCGCCATGGACGTGATGGACATCCGGCAGGAACATATACACCCGCGCACGCACCGGGAGCAGGCACGCAAGCTCCAGGAAATCGGCGAGGCTGAATACATGCGGCAGGCGAAGCTCGAGGCGCTGCAGTGGATACGTACGAATCCAGGCACTTTCCTCCGGCTGACCGCGTCACGCTTCGTTCATTTCTGGTTCGGGCCGCTACACGCGCCGCCGATCGCCGCGCTGGTTACAGTACTGACTGTTCTGGCCGTGCTGGGGACCTGGCGAATCTTCCCCGCATTGACGGTGCCGCAGCGCGCGGTTTTCCTGATCCCACTGGCGGCCTTTCCGCTCGTCTACTACATCGTTGCCTACATGTTGCGCTACACGGAACCCGTCCGCTGGATCTTGCTGCTGCTCGCAGGCGCCGAGGTCTGGCACTGGATCAAGCGACGATAAACATTACCAAGCGCCGACTGAGGGACCCTGTAATTGACCGCCGGTGAGCGACCACCTACAGTTGAGCCAACAACCCACGCTGTTGCGAAAGTAAACACATTCCCAGCTGCAGGAGGGCTCCAACGATGAGCTTCTTCAACGAAGTCAAACGCAGCTTTTCACGTGCCGGCGCCCTGACCGGGCTACCGCCCGACCTGCTCGCGCAGATCTGCGAGTGCAACAGCGTCTACCACTTCACATTCCCGATAAAGCGGGACGATGCGAAGATCGAGGTGATCAAAGCCTGGCGCGTGGAACACAGCCATCACCGGCTTCCCACCAAGGGCGGCATCCGTTTTGCCACCTCGGTGAACGAGGATGAAGTGATGGCGCTAGCGGCATTAATGACCTACAAGTGCGCCATCGTCGAGGTACCATTCGGCGGCGCCAAGGGCGGCATCAAGATCGACCGCCGCAAGTACTCGCCCACCGAGCTGGAGCGAATCACGCGCCGCTACACCTTCGAGCTCAAGAAGAAGAACTTCATCGGGCCTGGCCTCGACGTCCCGGCGCCTGACTTCGGGACCGGCGCGGCGGAGATGGGCTGGATCGTCGACACCTATAACCAATTGACCGGCGGCGAGCTGAACTCGACGGCGTGTGTGACGGGCAAGCCGATCGAGCTGGACGGCATTCGTGGACGGCTCGAAGCGACGGGCCGCGGCGTCTGCTTCGGCGTCCGCGAGGCATGCAACATCACGGAAGACATGAAGGCCCTGGGTTTGTCGACCGGGATCGAGGGGAAGACCGTCGTCATACAGGGGCTAGGCAACGTGGGTTACCACGCGGCGAAGTTCCTCGAGGAGGAAGGTGCCGTCCTGGTCGGCCTCGCCGAATACGAGGGCGCCATCCAGCGCGACAAAGGCCTAGACCTGGAGAAGGTGATGGCTCATCGCCGTGAGACCGGCTCGATCCTCGACTTCCCGGGCGCCCAGAACCTGGCAAAGACAACGGACGCGCTGGAGCTTAAATGCGACATCTTGGTGCCGGCGGCGCTGGAGGAGCAGATCACCGCCGAGAACGCCGGCCGCCTCCAGACCAAGATCGTGGCCGAAGCGGCCAACGGGCCGACGACGGTCGAGGCGGACGAGATCCTGAAGAAGCGCGGCGTACTGGTCATCCCCGATGCCTACCTTAACGCCGGCGGCGTAACGGTATCGTACTTCGAGTGGACGAAGAACCTGTCGCACTTGCGATATGGACGGCTGGAGAAGCGGGCCGAGGAGTCCGCCGCTCTCCGAATCCTGCAAGCCGTTCAGCAGGTGACGGGCAAGAAGTTCTCTGAGGAGCAGATCCGCGTCGCGTCCCGCGGCGCTGCTGAAATCGACCTGGTGAATTCGGGCCTCGAGGACACCATGGTTTCGGCCTACAATCAGATCCGCGAACGCTGGAGGAATCTCGGCAGTGGCGTGGACTTGCGAACCGCCGCCCTGGCCGCGGCGATCGACCGGATCGCCGTCTCTTACCAAAAACTGGGGATCTTTCCCTGAGCGAAGCTTCTCAGATGCACTTACGATTGAGGGGAGAGCGCATACCGGCGGACCTGCTCGAGCTGCTTGCGGCACTGACGGACGGAGCGCAGCTGCGTTACGCGGAAGTGACACACGACCCGCGGTCGCGAGAGGTCCGTCTCCCAATCACTCGTTTTCCGCTTCTCAAGAGACGTCGCTTACTGCCGAATATCCGTGATCGGCGCAACCCGATTTCTTCTGTTGTAACGGTTCGAAACGTCGTGGCTTGCGATATCGAAAACAGTGCTCCAGCGGATCTGGGCCATGAGGTACAGCTGCTTTTCGGCCTCCAGGTGCGCGACAGACGCGTCTACATCTCTTCAGCTGAGGAAGATCGCGGGCACACCTGCTTTTCCGTGACCCTCCAGCTTTCAGGACTCGACATCGAGATAACCGACTCAACAGCCTGACCGACTCGGGAGCGACACTGTGGTCGTCGCTGTCAGTAGCTTCTCTATGCCGCCGGGCGGAGGAAAATACCGATGATTAGAATGCCAGTTTTTATCGCTCTCACCGTCATCTTGATCGGCTGCGCCGGCGAACGGCCGGGCGAGGCTCGCCAGGAAGCACCAGCACAAACTTCGACGTACAAGATCCAGGCCGCTGACGTGCCCCCGAACTTGCGGCACCTTATCCCATTGGCCGAGCGCTGGGGAATCGGCGATGACGTCGATCGCTTCGAGTTCATCGAGCGGACAGCCGCCGCCGACCGGCAGGCCCTGGTCAAAGCGATCGCGCCGCATCAGGAGGCGATCACGGCCTGGCTCGACTCGTTCGGCACGCGCCCTCTCACCGACGAGGCCGCCGCCTTCATGTACATGCAGCTTGCCGTCGAGGAGATGAGTGAATAGGCAGCTCCATGGCCTGAGCACCAAGCTGATCAGCTGAAGTGCCATCGAGACCTCGGCGCACTTCCTAGCGAGCAACGGAGCGCATCGCTTAGTGCGCCCGTTTGGATCAGGGTCGAGTAATCGCAGTGTGCCTGCCGCCGGAGCGCGCCGGCATCCCCTCAGAAGCTGCCGGAAAGCAGCAGGGCTGCAACGCCCGTCTTGATCATGGGGCAGATCTTGAACATCACGACCGCTGTGCGGGCGCCGGTCGCCAGCGTCCAGATCGCCATCACCAAGAGCATTCCGGCCGAAGCTCGATAGACCAGCGTGGCGCCGGGCGCTCCCGATTCCAGAAGTAACGTCGCCAGCAGCGTGAGGACGCCGATGAAGCAGAGTGTCATCCCTTCAGCCACCCACTCCATCGTCAGGACGCGGCGGTTGTCCGGTGTCAGCGGCTCGAAGCCGGCTATAACCGGTCGGGTGGGCAAGACGTGGGCGACCCCCCAGATCGTGATCACGATAGAAGCAGTATAGAGCAACGCGACCCCGCTCATCTCTCTAGCCCTCCTCTCGACGGAGCCAACCCACGAGCCTCACTATCGTAGCCGCTGCCGGACCCTGCGACAAACGTTATTAGATCAAGACTGCTCCGTTGACAGGAGCCGCCGTTGGACTATTGTAACCGCCGCCCCACTTATCATTAGACAGTTTCAGGAGGACATGATGATGACGCCTTTACCTGTGGCCGGTCGCCTGCTGCTCGCCGTCGCGCTGATCCCGTTCGCGTTTGGCGGCGCATTCGGTCAAGAGACGATCGCTTCCGACCGTCCAGGCATCGGCAGCGGCTCTTATGTGCTCGGCCTCGGCACCGTCCAGCTCGAGGCGGGTGTCGGTCTTGCCGAGGCGGGTGACGCCAATAGTTACAGCCTCGGCCAAGCGCTGGTCCGATTCGGGCTGGACGCCGTCGAGCTGCAAGCGATCCTCAACTCCTACGTGATCGTCGAGGACGGTGATGAAGGCTGGACCGACATCGGCCTCGGTGCCAAGGCACGGCTTTACCGGGACCCGAGCGGCGTCTTCGCTCTCTCGGCTCTGGGCACGCTCAGCTTTCCCGTCGGCGCCGACTTTCTCAGCGCGGACGAGGTGGTGCCCGGCTTGACGCTATTGGCCGACTACAGCGTAACGGATCGTTTGGCCGTCGCCGGCAACGCCGGTGTCAGCGTGGGCACCGGCGATCTGGAAGACACGTTCGCGCTGATCATCACACCCAGCGTCTCGGTGCCCAATTCGAACCTCGGTGTCTACTTCGGTTACGCCGGCTTCTACGCCGACTCCGGCGAGCTCCACTTCATTGAAGGCGGTTTGGCGCTGCTGGCCACTCCGAACCTGCAGTTGGATTTGAACGGCGGCTATGAGATCGAAAACGAGAACTTCTTCGTCGGCGTCGGCTTTGCCACGCGTTACATGCGCTAATTTGCCAAACCGCCGCTGCGCCCAGCGCTCCGCCCTTGCCGCGGGCGGCGTATTTCATTAATGATCTGCCGCCCCAACAACCCAGCGGAGGTGCAGTGCCCAAGAAAGTCCCCTCGGCAAGACGCCGGTTCAAGGCGGCCAACGGCCGCGAGTGGGAGGCGGAGATCTGTCTCCACTCGGGCGACAACGACCAGTCGCCCAATCTGCTGGTCATCTTCCGCGACCCGGTTCGCGTAAAGCCCGACCGCTACAACACTTTGCCACCCGGCTCGCCCAAGGTGCCGAAGGAAGCTGCAAAGAAGATCAGCGACCCGGACCTGCTGGCTCTGCTGCAGCGCTCGGTGCCGATGCGCCGGCAGACGTCCTGAGAGGAGGCGGCATCATGCGGCGAACCTTCATGGACGAGAAGTTCGACGAGTGGGAGGCTTACGTCAGCGGCGGCCAGCCCGGCGGCAAGCTGGCGGCCCGCATCCTCTTCGTTTGCATCTCCACGCCGGCGCAACACCCGCGCTTCGTGATCCACGAAAGCGGTGAACCGGCAAAGGCGGAGCACGATCTTCATCATATGGACGAGGCGCGACTACTGGAGCTGTACGGCGCGTCCGAACCGATCCCCTAGCTGCGTACAGCGTTCTTTTGAACATCCTGATCATCGGCGGTACCCGCTTCGTCGGCCATTACACGGCTCTGGCCTTGCACGAGGCGGGTCACCGCGTCGCCGTCTTCACCCGAGGCCGCCAGCCGATCGAGCTGCCCAGTTCCATCCACCACATTAAGGGCGACCGCGGTAGCGAAGACGACTTGAAGAGCGCGGCCGATATCCGCGACTGGGACGTCGTCTGGGACAACATGAGCTACACCGCCGAGCACGCACGCACGGCGGTGCGCGTCTTCCGCGGTTCCTGCCAGCTGTTCATCCACACCAGCACTTTGGCAGTCTACAGCGTTTGCGCTGGGATCGTCAGTCCCTACCGGGAAGAGGACTTCGAGCGGGGCCGCCCGCTGGTCGAGCGCCGCGGCAACTACCCGTACGACTACGGGCTCGATCGCTACGAGGGCGAAGAGGTGTTACAGGCAGCGCATGCGGAGCATGGCTTTCCCTTCGTCAGCGTCCGCCTGCCCGCCGTGCTCGGCCCACGCGACTACAGTCTGCGCGCCTGGTCGTATTGGCGCCGCCTGCTGGAAGATGATCGAATCATCCTGCCAGACGCCGGCATGGAGATGCACCGCTCCGTCTTCTCGGGCGATGTGGTGGACGCGCTGCTGGCCATCATCGAGCGGGGCGCCGAGCTGGCGGGCCGCGCCTACAATCTGGGCGGTGACGAGATTGTCAGCTTGCGCTGGTTCGTGGAGCGGTCGGCGGAATTGCTGGGGCGCGAGGTCGAGATCATCGACATCCCCCGCACGCTGATCGCCGCCGCTGGCATCGATCCGGAGAAGCTGTCACCCTATACAACCTGGGGTAACCACCTGCACTCCATCGCCCGCGCGCAGCACGAGCTGGAGTTTAAGCCCACTCCGATCGAGAATTGGCTACCCACCACGATCGAGTGGCATCTAGCGGAGCGGCGCGACGCCGACCCGCCCGGCTGGGACCTGCGGCCGCAGGAAGCGCAGCTGGCCGAGCGCTGGAAATCTCTGCTGCGATCGATCAGCTAGGGACGCCGCACACCGCGACGCAGCCGCTTAGCCTAACGATGTAGGCGCTCTCCCCACTTACGCTTCACCGTCGCACGCAACCCAGCCGCTGATACAGGCCCCGGCGCCGGACCCGTCGCCAGATTCCCATCCTCCGGCGAGATGTCGGTGGGCTCAGGCTGTGTCCCCACAACCGTCGCCATGTTCACCACGCCATCATCGTTACCCAGCATCGTCAGCGGGATGGTTAGCGCGAACCCATCACCGAAGAACTCGGGAACCACCGTCCCGGTCACGGTAAAGCCGCTGGTCTCGATGATGCTGTACATGCCCGTACCACCCATCGACAGGCTAACATAGAAGTCGCGGCCCATGTTGGTGGAGCCAGCGCCCGGCCGGAACGTGTCGGTGCCCGGCGTATCTCCGGTGGCCGCGTTCTGGTCGCTATCGAAGTCGATGATGCCGAATACAGTATTCGGACCGCCTACGTCGTCGGAGTTCACGATATCCGCGAACCCGAGGACGACGACCAGGTTGCCCGCTTCACGCCAGGCCGCCAACGCCGTGAGATCGGGCGCCACCAGACCGTCCGACGCCGCCGTCTCGTAGGTGTCGCCAATCACGTCGCCCACGCCGGCGAAGCCGAGAGCGAAAAATGTGACCGGCGCCAGCGGATCGAGGCTCGCCATCACATCGACCGGCTCGGCGATCGGCCCCGGAACCAGCCGCGCCGAAGCGAAACCGTTGGCGTCTGTGCTGGGCGAGATTTCGGTCAGCTCGCCGTTACCGGCCAGGATCTGCCAGACCACCGCGGCGCCTGGCACCGCGTTGCCGTACCGATCGGTCACCCTGACTACGAAAGGCTCATCCAACGCCTGGTTGATGAAACCGACCTGATCGTCTCCCGCCTCATCGCTCAGCGATGCCGGAACGTCCGGCTGCGCCGTTGCGGCAAACGTGAAAGGTGTTAGGCCCATCACGGTCGCCGTGGCGGTCTGCCCGCCGGCCCCCGTGCCCAGCAACCAGGTGGCTTGCGCTTCGCCCGCACTGTTGGTCGTTACATCCACGAGCAGCGATGCCTGTAGCCGGTACTCGCCGCCGGCCAGGCCGTCCGCCACCGCCGCCGTGATCGTGCCGCCGCCGGACGCCACGTTGAACTGCACGGTCACATTGGCCACTCCGCGGCCGGCCGTGTCCAGCACGCGCACGCGGATGGGCTGGGCCAGCGCCTGTCCGGCTACGCCCGTCTGATTGTTACCCGATACGCCGGTGACGCTGGAAGGGGTGCTGAAGATCGGGCCCGTGCCCCCATCACCGTCACCGCCACAGCCGGAAAGCACAAGCGAGGCAAACAGGACAACCCCCGCAAATCGCAGATAAGACATGACGAACCTCCCGGTTCAGGCAGCGGTGGCACCCGCTAGATGACGTTGCGGTTGGGGCCGCGGGTTGGCGGGATACGAGAAAGCAGTGACGGCTCATCCTTAGCCATTTGCACCGGAACCGCAAGGAGGGTGCCCGTACAGAGGCCTTACCGCCGCTCGTTAAACCTCCCTGCAGGCGCGGATTTCTTCCGGATCTGGCAGCCCACAGCAGCGGCCCGGTTCTGTTACTGCAGAACCGCTGCTATCGCTCCGATGCGGCGATCCGCGCAGTTGCCGCCGCCGGCTCCGCGACTTCGCCGGGCTCGAAGCGCAGCTTCCAGACCCGAAGCTGGGTGTCACCGTCGGGCGCGGGCCGCACCGAGTAGTAGAGCGGGCCTTCCACCCCAACTACTCGCTCCGGGGTGCGGAGGCCTAGCGCGATGGGCGCGCCATTCAGCTCGTAGAGGTCGTAGAGATAGTCGCCGCGTCCACAGTCCGGAGCATAGAGGGCGAGCAGCGAGCCGCAGGCGGTGGCGAAAAGGCCACGCAGCGTTCCGGCGAAGTCGCTCTTCTCATCGACCCGCTGCCTCAGCCCGGACTCGCTGCTCGGGAATGAGAGGACCGCCCGGCCCTCCACATCGTAGACCGCGAACGAGTCGGTTTGGCTGTGCCCCAGGTAGATGGCCCGGCCCGCTGACGCCAGGTACGGCCGGCCCGCCTCCGGCTGGAAGCGCGGCTCGGCGAATAGCGACTCCACGTGGTCGCCGCCCAGCGTGTAGATGTGGACCAGCTTGCCCGAGCCGGCGCCCCAGCCGCTGCCAACGACCGCCAGCCAGCGGTCGCCCAAGTTGCAGAGCTGCAGCGGCCGGTCCAGCTCCGGCAGCGGGAAGCGCCGGACCACGTGGCCGGCCGCGTCGAGGATGGCCACCGCCGGGACCAAGCCGTCTAGCGCGGCAATCCAGCGGCCGTGCAGCGCCGCCAGACTGCGTGGCCGCCGCAGCCCAGTGGCATAGCGGCCCAGCGAGCGTAGCGGCCAGCCGTCCTGCGAGAAGACCTTGAGCGCCTTGGCCCGCGGATCGGCGATCCACAGCTCACCGGCCGAGCTGGCCAGCAGCTCGCCGACAGCCAGGCGGTCCCTGTCCTCGGCCCGGAGCACGGTGGTGCGGATGGGCGTGAAGACGGCGCCGAACGCGAACTCGACTTGCGACACAATGGTCGTAGTCTAGGCGTTCGACATCAACGAATGATCATCACAGGTCGCGATCTTGTGAACGAGACCATCACCGCGTTGTCCGGCGCAGCCGAAACCGTATCTTGTCGTTCAAGCTCGAGCATTGTGCTACGCCATCAGCTGTTCTTTCTCGCGCCGAACCCATTACGTCTGCCATCTCGAAGAAGAGGAAAAGTGATGTGTCACCCGCCCCGTTTTCGCCTCGCTCCGGGCCAGCTCATGACGACTGTAGCCGCCGTCGCGGCGCCCTTGTTCCTCGCCAGCTGCAGACCGATGACGGCACAGCAACTCGACCCCAGGCCGGCGCCTCGAGCGACGTGGACCGATACGCTCCTGCAGGCGAAGCTCGAGCACCTCGTCGACGGTTTCAGGGGACGCGTCGGCATCTACGTGCGCCATCTGCGTAGCGGCGCCAGCGCCGCGATGGGCGCCGACGAACTCTTCCCCACCGCCAGCATGATCAAGCTGCCGATCTTGATCACGACGTTCGACGCCATCGAGCGCGGCGAGTTGGAATTCATGCAGGAGCTCGTGTACACCGACTCGCTGCTCTATGCCGGCGCTGACATCCTCGGCGCTTACCAGGATGGCGCCACCATCCCGCTCGCCCAGCTGCTCATGCTGATGATCACCACCAGCGACAACACAGCGGCACTCTGGGCCCAGCACCTGAGCGGCACCGGCACGCGCATCAACGAGTGGCTGGCGGCGCATGGGTTCAGCGGCACGCGGATGAACTCGCGCACCCCGGGCCGCCGCCCCGACTGGGAGATCTACGGCTGGGGCCAGACTTCGCCGCGGGAGATGGCGGAATTGCTGGTGATGATCCGCGAGGGGCGCGCCGTGAGCCCGGCGGCCAGTGAGGCGATGTACCGGTACCTGACACGTATCTATTGGAACGGCTATGCGCTCTCACAGATCCCGCCCTGGGTGCAGGCGGCGTCCAAGCAAGGCGCCGTGGACGAGTCGCGCTCCGAGGTCGTCCTCGTGAACGCGCCCTCCGGCGACTACGTGCTCTGCGTGATCACCGACGACCAGGAGGACGAAAGCTGGGGTGACGAAAACGAGGGGTTCGTACTGCTACGCCGCATCTCGGCCGCGTTATGGGAGCACTTCGAGCCCGGTCACCCCTGGCGACCGGCGCCGGGCGCCGAACGTTACCTGCCCTGACCCGCCGCTACTTTTTCGGCACCCGGTCGAAATCACTCAGCGATTAACCGTGATAGCAAGCGGCGCGCTTCGGGCCGCGGTGCCCGCCGCCCCGCGCAGCTGATAGGCCCCTGCCGGGAGGAACGCGAAGTCGTCCCCCTCTAGGATCAAGCCGTTCCAAGTGAAGCTCTCGGTTCGCGATTCCCCAGGCTCGAGTGCCTGATCAACCAGATCGTCCGTGCAACCCCCGTGGTTCACACGCGCTTCCACCTGTCTGCCAGCCACCCGCACTACAGCGCCTAGCTGGCAACTGCTGCTACCGCGGCCCCAGCTGACGCGATCCGATCCCCGGTTCGTCGCCGTGACCGTCAGCGTCACCGGCTCCGTCTCCGAAGTTACGCTGCCGTCGGCCGAGAGCGTGACTCCCAGATCGTCGTTGTCAAACAGGCCACACCCGTAACCCGGGGCTAAGAACCCTATCACAAGACCGTACAGAGCAATCCGCAACGGCAAGCTACTATGCCAACCGCAAGCCCGTCTCATTCTTTCACAGCCTCCGCGCCACTGAGTAGTTACGAATCGCACCGGGACATGAGATGAACGTTCAATCCGAGTGTTTAATGACATGGATGGGCGGAAAGGACAGCGGCTACAGAAGCGCACTGAAGGCGAGCTGGGATCGGCAAACCTGGCGATGACCAACCGACACGGCGCGGTGAAACAGGCCCGGTCTTTCTTGCTCGTCAGTTCAGCGGATCAGGTCGCACGATTCTGAGACTGCCGGCGTTCGGCGCCACGTCGGTCGGCTCCGGAACCGTCCCCACGACCACCGCCACGTCGACATATCCATCATCGTCGCCGATCAGCCGCAGCGGGATCCAGAGACGCACAGTGTTGCCGGCGAAGCGTCCCCGCACTCGGCCAACCAACGCCGAGTCGGCGTCCAGCAGATCGAACTCGCCCGTCGTCGGGAAGAGCGCGACCGAATAGTCGGCTCCGATCCCGCTCGAGCCGCCGTCACGCCGCAGCCGATCGCTGAACGGCATCGCCCCGCTGGCCGGGTTCTGGTCGACATCCAGGTCGACGTACCCGGTCAAGGCCTCGTCCTCCTCCGCGTTGCCCGGCTTCTGGAAGTCGCTGAACCACATCATCACCTGCAGGTCGTCGCCTTCCGGCCAGGCGCGCACCTCCAAGAGATCGACGGGCACCAGCTGCGCCGACGCTTCGGTCGAGAAGTCGTCCAGCGGCGGGTCGCCGACTCGCGCCTGCCCGATCGCCGGAAACTCCACCGGCGCCAGGCCATTGAATTCCGCCTCAATCACGATCAACCCGGCGCTCTCCGGGACAACGCCGATCGAGGCGAAGGGCAGCGTTTCCTCGACCCGCGGCAACAGCGTCGCCTCTCCCGACATCACCTGCCAGGCGAAAGGCTGGGCCCGGATGCTGTTGCCGTATTCATCGACCACCGCCGCGTAGAGCGGTTCGCGCAGCTCCTCCCCGATCGGGCCGCGCTGGGCGCTGCCCGAGATGACCACCGTGGCAACCGGCGGGCCGGGCTCACCGTCCGCGCTGAACCTCACCGACGGCAGCCGGCGCACCCCGGCCGCGACGACC
>JBFJOD010000092.1:0-13060 GCA_041617795.1 Gemmatimonadota bacterium
AGATCATGTCGTTCTCCTGGCTCGTCCTGGTCGGAGCCGGTACCACCATTCTGCTCTGGAACCAGCAGTTCGTGGCAATCTGGGTCGGGCCGGAGTACACCGCGGGGCAGACGGTGAATTTGCTGATCGTGCTGATGATCATGCAGCTCGTCCTGTTTCGAAACGATGCCAACATTATCGATCTCACGCTGGATCTGCGTGCGAAGGTGCTGATTGGTCTCGTATCGATCGTTGTTTCGATCGCCGGCGCGACCGCCCTGGTGGTAATATGGGATGCTGGAATTGCTGGCCTAGTCGTCGGTTTCATTGTCGGCCAATCCGTGCTGAGCGTCGCCTATCCTTGGCTGGTGGGCCGTTATCTGGGAATACCTCCAGCCCAGCAGTTGCGAGGTTTGCTCCGGCCGGCGTTGGCAACGGCCTTGTTCTTCAGCGTGGCTGTTGGCCTTAGTGGTTCCGTCAGCGCCGATAGCTGGCTCGAACTGATCGCCGTTGTCGCGGTGACGGTGCCGTTCACCGCGCTCGCGTCGTTCTTCATCGGCTTGTCGGCGAGTACGAGACGGCAGCTTCTGCATCGCGTCCGACTTGCCATTCGCAGAGGTGGAAGCCGCTCATGAATGGCCGGATGAGCGACGCACCGTTTCATGTGGGGATCTTCATCTCTACGATGGGCGGCGGGGGCGCCCAGCGCGCCATGTTGAATCTCGCCCAGGGCTTGGTGGAAGGAAATTGTCGGGTCGATCTGATCCTTGCCCGGGCCGAGGGGCCGCTCCTCGACGAGGCGCGCGCCAGCGTCAACGTTGTCGACCTGAAGGCGTCGAGGGTTGTGACCGCCCTGCCGGGGCTGGTGCGGTACCTGCGCAAACAGCGACCCGACGCGCTTGTCAGCGCCATGGACTACGTGAGCGTCGTGGCGCTCTGGGCCAGGAGGCTGGCCGGAGTCAGCACGAGGCTCGCAGTGTCCGAACAGAATACGCTTTCGATCGTATCAAGGCACTCACCCAGGCTTCGCCAACGCGTTATGCCGTTCTTGGTGCGTCGCTTTTATCACTGGGCTGACGGGATTGTCCCCAACTCTGAGGGCGTGCTGCAGGACCTTCAGCAAGTGACCGGTCTGCCGCCGGACCGCTTCACCCTGATTCACAATCCAATGGTGACGCCTCAACTTGCCGAGCGGGTGCGCGAGACTCCCGAGCATCCCTGGTTCCAAGTTGCTGAGGTCCCCGTGGTCCTCGCCGTGGGCCGTCTTGAGCCCCAAAAGGACTATCCCACGCTTATCCGTGCCTTCGCCGAAGTCCGTCAGCGACGGCCGGCCCGTCTTCTGATCTTGGGGGAGGGCGCTGAGCGGCCGCGCCTCGAGGCGCTCGCCAGTGAGCTCGGTGTGCGGGAGGACGTCGAGCTTCCCGGGTTTGCGGCCAACCCTTACGCTTTCATGGCCCGAGCTTCGTGCTTTGTTCTCTCCTCCCGGTGGGAGGGGCTTCCCGGGGTGCTCGTCGAAGCGCTCTTTTGCGGGCCGCCACTCGTCTCCACCGACTGTCCCAGTGGTGCCCGTGAGATCCTCGCCGATGGCCGCTACGGTAAACTCGTCCCGGTGGAAGATGTCGGTGCGCTCGCCGCAGCTGTCGAGCTAGCGCTGGACGGTGGCGTGCCCCGCCCACCGCGAGAAAGTTGGGACCGCTTTTCGCTGGAAACCGTCACCACCGCGTACCTGCAACTGCTTCGCGGAGGTTCCTGATGCGCTCTGCCTTCTCTCAACCTCTCGCCGGGCCTGGCTCCCTGGCGGAGCAGTCGGCTGCGAAGCTGGACCTGAGACGAGTAGCCTTCTTCTTGGCGCTGGCTTTCATCTTCGCGATCGCGATGGAAAACGTCGTTCTCGTCTCGGGAGTCGGTCGCGTGAGCAAGCTGGTTGGCTTGCTGACCGGAGCAGTCTGGCTTGCAGTAGTCTTCATGTCTGGAAAGTTACGCCGACCTAGGGCGTTTCATTACCTGGCATTGGCTTTCGTCGGTTGGAACTGTCTGAGTCTCTTCTGGACTGTTGACATCCAGGGAACACTGGAACGGGTCGCGACCTACGCGCAAATGTCGGTCATGATCCTTTTCCTCTGGGATCTGCTTCCAACGCGGTCAGATTTGAACGCCGCCTTTCAGGCCTATGTCTTGGGTGCGTACGTATCGATCTCCGGTACGGTCTTCAGTTTCCTCATCGGCGACCAGTATTACCATCAACGCTACGCTGCAGCTGGATTCCACCCGAACGGTTTGGCGATCGTCATCGTTCTTGGAATTCCGATGGCTTGGTACTTGGCGACTACGGCTCGTGATCACCGGCATCTCTTCTGGCGCGTCATCAATTTCGCCTATCTGCCTTTAGCAGGAATGGCGGTCGCGTTGACCGGGACCCGGACAGGGATCGTAGCTGCGGTCCCAGCGCTGGCCTACGTCGTCACCAGCCTGAGTCGGGTGAGGCCGGTTGTCCGAGCGCTGATCGTCGTGGCGATGATAGCAGCGGTCGTCAAGGTGTATTCTGTCGTGCCGGCTGCCTCCTTTCAACGACTCGCTACCATTGGAACGGAGTTTAGCGAAGGTGACCTGAACGGCCGTATCGAGCTGTGGAGAGACGGGTTCGAGATCTTCCGGGATCACACCGCCGTCGGCATCGGGAGCAATGCTTTCAAGAGCGTGGTCGAATCGGGTAAGGTCGCTCACAATGCATTCATCTCGGTTGCCGTCGAATTGGGTATCTTCGGAATTGCCTTGTTCGGCTCGATCGTCGCTTTGGTTTTCTATCATGCCTGGATCCAGCCTAAGTGGATGTCGCGATGCTGTCTTGCACTCCTCTTCACCTGGGCCTTGGGTGTCTCTGCACTCACGTGGGAACATCGCAAGCAGACCTGGTTAACGCTGAGCTTCATCGTGATCAGCGCCTACGCCCTTACCGACCCACGAGATTCTGTGAAACTGGCTGACCGGTCGACATGAAGTTCCGGACCCAAAGCTCTAAAGGAGAGAGTGGGCGGTGAGATTAGATTTGCCGATCGTTTGTATGCTAGTCATCAGCTGCGGCAATTCTCAGGCGACAGCCAAGGCCGGCGATTCACAACGTGACGATCAACAGACCGAGGCGCTCACGGCGGTTCCGGCTTTTCCTGGCGCTGAGGGGCACGGTGCCTATTCAAGAGGCGGTCGGGGGGGAAGAGTAATCGAGGTGACGAATCTCCTGGACCGTGGCCCCGGAAGTCTGCGTGCCGCGCTTGAATCACCGGGCCCGCGGATTGTCGTCTTTCGAATCAATGGGATCATCGAGCTGAAGGATGCCATTCGCATCAAGCATCCCTTTCTCACGGTCGCCGGGCAAACCGCCCCGGGTAGTGGCATAACCATCACAGGCGTGGATAACCCGCTGATCAGGATTCGCAAGGGCGCGCATGATATCGTGATCCGACACCTCCGCCTTCGCAACGGCTCCGGCGTCGCCGACGGTGATGGGCACGATTGCCTGGTAATCGAGAGCGGCTCGAACATCCTGATAGATCATGTTTCGTTCAGTTGGAGCACCGACGAAAACGTATCGATCTGGCGGAAGCTGGACGACGATCCAGTCGAGAACGTAACGATACAACGAAGCATAATCGCGGAAGGGTTAGCGGGTCACAGTACCGGACTGATCATTGGTGGGCAAGTCACGACCGACGAGCGGGGGCAACTTGTCGAATCGTGGAAGGAGATCAGAGACATCACGGTTCATCACAATTTGTTTGTTCACAACGGTCATCGCAATCCGAGAATTACAAGTATAGGAACACAGTTCATCAATAACGTCATTTACAATTGGAAGCTCCGAATCGGCTCGACCACTAGCGGAGCGGTTGTCGACATCACAAACAACTATGCCAAAGCCGGACCCATGTCTAAGGTTAACAGCCGCTTCTTCCATCAAAGCAAGGGCCCTCCGGGCGTGAAAGCCCCTGACTATGAACCGTCTATCTTGATAGAGGGGAACATCGTATCGCCTGGGTTCCCCGATCCGGCGGCGGACAACTGGGTCCTGTTTGGGTTGGACTATTCCGACCGGCCGGTGCCGCTGCGGTTTCGCCGTGTCGTAGAACTGCCACCGGCCAGAATGCCAGTGAGTCGTGAGACGGCTGTCGATGCCTATGAGTCGGTCCTGCTCGACGTTGGCGCAAATGCCAGGCTGGATTGCGACGGAGGTTGGATCGCCAACCAGGACGAAGTTGATGCACGCTACATAGCCGACGTCCGTGAAGATCGCGGACCCCGTCAGCCGATCAAATCAGCTATGGACGCCGGCGGACATGCGGCTGTGGTTCCGGGGTCGCCGTGTGCAGACCATGACGAAGACGGTATGCCGGACGAGTGGGAGGAGCGGTTTGGCTTGAATCCGAGCGATCCGTCAGATGGTGCCCTCGACGCGGATCGCGATGGTTATACCAATGTAGAGGAATACCTGAATGGCACGTCTCCCCGCTGATCGATCATCTTCGCTGACTGCCCGCAGAGAGCACCATGGTTGACAGCGCGGCTTGCTGCTCTGTCGGCGAGGTCGTGGGACCGGCGGGCGCTGGAAAGTCAACGTTGCTGTCGGCCTTGATTACACAGGATGGCGCGATCGCGGCCGGGGTGCGTCTCCGAAGCAGCGATAAGCTCGCGTCGCTGGCACGTCTGACAGGTGTCCTGGTATCGCTTCTCCCCGCGGCGGCGCGCAACGGATCTTGGGTCACCTGGGAAGAAATCAGATGCGCAATCTACCTTGACGCATGGCAACGAGTTCTTCGTGACAGGACAAAGAGTGATGTCGCCGTGCTCATGGATCAAGGCCCTGTGTTTCGCCTGGCGGTGCTCAGCGAGTTCGCTTCCCCGGTGCTGAAGTCTGAGCGGTTCCGGCGCTGGTGCAACGCGCGGCTGGAGGAGTGGGCTGATGTGCTGGACGTCGTTATTCACGTCGACGCACCGGATGACGTCTTGCTCCGGCGAATCCGCGAGCGAGAACGGTACCATCTCTTGAAGGACGAGACGGACGAGCATGGCCGCTCGCTGCTCGCCCGCTATCGGAGAGCGTACGACACGATACTGAATGAGCTGGCCCGCAAGGGTCGGACAAGAATCTTGCGGTTCGACACAGCGCAAACGACCACGGACGTCATCGCTGAGGCTGTCTCGAAGGCGTTCCCGGCAAAGCGAGCGTCGGAGTCGCCAGTTACCGAAAATAGCAAGCACCCGGTCACGTCGCGCTAGGGCCGACCGTGTCACGGGATGGTGAATCACTCCCCCTTCACTGGACAGGAATTGGTATGACACAGAAAGAGATTTTCTGCACACTCGGCCCGGCTTCGCTGAAGGACGGTGTCATCGCGCGGCTCGAGGAGCTGGGCGTGCAGTTGTTTCGGGTGAACATGTCACACACGAAGGTCGACGATGTCGCCGACATCATCGACTACGTGCATAGCCGGACCTCTGTGCCTCTCTGCCTGGATACAGAGGGAGCTCAGATCCGGACGGGTGACTTCGCAGATCGTGTGATCACACTCCGGGACGCCAGCATCGTGCGGATCAAGCGCACCCCGGTTCCCGGAGACGGAGGCTCGTTCAATCTGTATCCGATCAGCATCGTCGAGCAGCTTGCAGAGAGCGACTTCCTGAGAGTCGACAGTAGCGTTCTGCTACAAGTGATAGAGCTCGAGCCCGACGGAGTCGCCGCGCGAGTCTTGGCCGGCGGCGAAATCCACCAGAACAAGGCGGTAACGGTCGAGCGTCGCATCCCTATGCCTCCGCTGACCGAGAAGGACCGCGCTGTGCTGGAAATAGGCCGGAGCATGGGTATTCGTCACGTGGCCCTTTCGTTCGCGAGCCGGGCCTCGGACCTACAGCTAATCCGTGATGCGTTTCACGGCGACGTCTTCGTGTATGCCAAGATCGAAAGTCGCAACGGCCTGCAGGACCTGCGGGCAATTACTGCCGCAGCCGATGCCATCCTCATCGACCGTGGCGATCTGTCCCGCGAGGTGCCTGTGGAGCAGATCCCGCGAGTGCAGAAACGGATCATTCGCGGCGCCAAGCAAGCGGGAATCAAGGTCTACGTGGCGACCAATCTCATGGAATCAATGGTGACCCAGGCCGCTCCGACACGTGCTGAAGTGAACGACGTCTACAACACGCTCGCCGATGGGGCCGACGGCCTGGTGTTGGCGGCTGAAACTGCCATCGGCCGTTTCCCGGTCGGTTGTGCGAGCATGGTTGTGAAGATCGTTCGCGAGTTCGAGGAGGAGTCTTGGGGCACCGCCAGTCACATGCCGACGCCGGCGATCTCGCTGCTCGTCGACCCGCACGGCGGCCGTCTGGTCGATCGCGTCGCCGAGCCGGAGGACGTTTCCGATCCGGATAAGCTGCCTGCGGTAGTCGTCGACGACGCGGTACTGATGGACTGTGAGCAGATCGCCAACGGGACCTATTCACCGCTGACTGGCTTCATGGGCCGCGAGACTTTGCAAAGCGTTCTGGACCGCAACCGCCTGCCCAACGGCCTCCCCTGGACCATGCCGATCGTCCTCCAGGTACCGAAGCAAACTGCGGCGAGCTTTGGCGAGGGAGATCGGATCGCGCTGCGCAGCCAGGCGGGCGACATCCATGCCGTCGTGGATGTCACTGAGATCTATACCCCGGATCTGGAAGAGTTGCTGACCAAGTGGTTCGGCACCTCATCTCCCTCACATCCCGGCGTCGCGAGATTGCATCGCGAGGACACGGTGTTCATCGGCGGTGACCTCTTCCTGATTCAGCCTCTCGCGTCACCTTTGGCGGAGTACAAGCTGACGCCGGCCCAGATACGATACGTGTTCGATCAGAAGGGTTGGACCCGGGTTGTGGGCTTCCATACGCGCAACGTGCCGCATCGGGCCCACGAATACATCCAACGCCAGGCCCTCGAGAACACACACGCTGACGGACTGCTGATTAGTCCCGTCATTGGATCGCCGAAGGTGGGAGACTTCCTGTCCGACTGGATCATGAAAAGTTACCAGCGTTTGATCGATTTCGGGATCTATCCGCGCGACAGGATCTTGCTGACTTGTTTTGCCACTTACCCCAGGTACTGTGGCCCGCGCGAGGCTGTCTTCACTGCGATCTGCCGCAAGAACATGGGCTGCTCGCACTTCATTGTTGGCCGGGATCACACCGGCGTCGGTGATTACTATTCGGATTCACGAACACGGGAACTCTTCGCCGAGCTAAGTGACCTCGAGATCACACCCCTCTTCTTCGATGTGATCGGGTACAATCAACAGAAGCGAGCCTACTGTAACCTCGACGAGGACGGCACCGCACCCATCAGTGGATCCGCAGTGCGAAAAGCTTTGACAGAGGGTGAGCCGCTTCCCGGATGGTTAATTCGTGACCAAGTGCAGGAGATGTTGAGTACCGCGATCAGCGAAGGTGAGAAGATCATTTACGAACATGAGTGAGCGAGATCCGGACCGCTGCCGAGGACTCCGACAGGTAGTCATATATGGATGAAGTAGACTTCGTGGTCGACAGGCCGGCTTTCGTCATCGGGACGGGGCGGAGCGGCCTCACACCTTTGATGCACCTTATCGCCTATCACGAGGAGTTCGCCTGGCCCTCGCAATTCAACAAGCGTTTCCCCAATCGGCACTCTGTATCTGTGCTATCGAGGATTGTGGGTCTGCCCGTGGTCAGGTCCCGGCTGAAGTACTTCAGGTACTTGCCAACCCATAGTGAGGCCTACCCATTCTGGGATGGCCTCTTTCTTGGCTGGACGACTCCCTTCCGCGACCTTGTGGCGGAGGATGTCTCGCCGTCAGTGAGACGGAAGTTTCGTCGCGCGGTCGCCCAGGTCATGCGGTTCGCGGGCAAGCGAAGGTTCATCGCCGAATATTCCGGCTGGTCCCGCATCGGCTTCTTGAGGGCGGTTTTTCCAGACGCCCGGTTCATTCACATAGTGAGAGATGGCCGGGCAGTGGCGAACTCGCTTACCAAGGTCGCATGGTGGCGCGGTTGGCAGGGGGTCGACAATTGGCGTGTCGGCAGGCCGAGTGAAGAACTGCTGCGCCAATTGGAGCGATACGATTTCTCGTTCCTCGCCTTGGCCGCGGTGCATTGGAAGATCCTGGTCAACAACATCCTCGAGCAGAGCAGCAATCTTCCGGAAAATCAGTCCCTCCTCGTGCGGTATGAGGATCTGGTGACCGACCCTCTGGGTACGGTCGACCGCTGCGCAGAATTTCTCGAGATTGACGGGACGAGCAGAAGATTCCGGCGTCACTTGGCCACGGTGAAGATCATCGACGCCAACACCCAACACCTAAGGATCGCGCCCTGGCGCAGTGAGCTGACGGCCAAGCAGACCGCTATGCTGAACGATCTTCTCGCAGACGACCTCCACCGCCTGAATTACGAATAACCCATAGAAGGCTGAGCTTGCAGGATTTCCAGCAACGCTTCCCATATGTCAACAGAATCTTGATTCCCAAACTCCGCGGATTGCCATGCAAGCTGGAAGTTGCCAAGTTCCGTCCGATAGCAGACTGAATCGGAGTGATCGTGGGGCTCGTGTTGTTGGGGAATCAGCGGCTAGAGCGTAGCGGCTTGTACTTCAACGGGGGGGAACCAGATGACGAAGAACATGGGAACGCTGGACCGGGTGATCCGCACACTGCTCGCCGTGGCTGTCGGCGTGCTCTACTTCACGAACGTGATTAGCGGCACGGTGGCGGTCGTGCTCGGGATCGTGGCAGTGATCTTTCTGGTCACTAGCTTTGTGAGCTGGTGCCCGGCCTACTTGCCCTTCAAGCTCTCGACCCGGAAGGGCGCGGACGCCGCCGGTTCCAACTAAGGCGCGCCAGGCTGCGCGGCGCTCGCGAACCTGCGCCGGCGCCACCCCCACTGACGATGGTCGCAGCTCCGACGACCATCGCCAGCGCAGCTAAAAGCGTCCTGCCGCCGAGCGGCTCACCTCCGATTGCCCAGCCGATGAATACGGCCACACACGGATTGACGAACGAATGCGTGGCAACTCGCGCCGGCGACGTGACTCTCAGCAACCACGTGTAGGCGGCGAAGGTAACGATCGAGCCAAAGGCGATCAGATAGAGCAACGCGGCAAGTGAGCGCGGCGACACCGATTCGAGCATCAGCGCTTCACCGCTCAGGTTGCTCACAAATAGAAGAGCCAGGCCTCCGCTCAGCAGGCAGGTTCCTGCTGTCAGCGAGGGGCTGCGCGGAAAGGCGCAACCGCGCGAGTAGATCGACCCGGTGGCCCACGCCACGTCGGCTAGCAGCAGTACCCCGATGCCGGCCGCATCCGCCGGCACGCCACCGAGCAGCTGGGTGGGCCCGGCCAACAGCGCCACACCGCCAAACCCGAGTAGCAGACCGGTCACGACGCGTCCTGTGAAGGCGCGCTCACGCTTTAGTGCCAAAAGCAAAATGATCCAGAGCGGCGTTGTCGACGAGACCAGCGCCGCCACACCGGACGTCAGCCGTTGCTCGGACCAGGCCAGGCCGCCGTGGCCGACCAAGAACAGGAGAAGTCCAGCGACCGCCGCCGATCGCCACTGCTTGAGCGTCGGGGCGGCGGCCCCCTGCAGGCGTGCGTAGGCGTAGAGCACCGCTCCCGCCGTTAGCGAGCGAGCCCCCATCATGAACAGAGGCGGCAGGGTCTCGATGGCATAGCGAATGGCCAGGAAGGTCGAGCCCCAGATGAAGTAGACCGCACCAAACGCCGCGATGAGTTTGATCCCGTGAGCGCTAGACTCGAAGCGATCCACCGTAGTAACCTCCGGCCGGGTTGGAGTGTGAGCATTGACGCGCAGGTCTAACTACCGTACAATCCTTTAGTGGTTATTATAGGGGCTAGAATCTAACCTGTCAATACCCGTTTATCGGTTAGGTGGGGGCATGGCGGTCAAGCACGACGGCGGGGCAACGGGCGAGCGGCGGCGTTTCGATTTCTCCGGGGGGCGGCTCTGCCTCGACTTCACCAACACGGTCGAAGATCGGCCTCTGGAAGATCGGAAGGAGCAGCTGGTCGGCTACTCCGACCTCGTCTCCTGGGCCGAGCAGGCGGGAATCGTTGGGGGCGAGGAAGCGGAGGCGCTACGTGGGGAGGCTGCCCGTCAGCCCGCGAAGGCCCAAACGGTACTGACCGCAGCGCGGGATCTGCGTGAGGTGCTATTCGACATCTTCGCCGCGGTGGCCGTGGGCGATGCTCCGCCGGAGCGCTCGCTCATCACTCTTAATGCTGCCCTCCCGGACGCCTTGGGCGCACTGCGCATCGCGGCCGAGGAGGGAGCCTTCGAGTGGCGCTGGGCCCGGGAGGGGCGCGGGCTCGACCGAGTGCTGCTTCCGGTGATTCGGGATGCCGCCGAGCTGCTGACATCGCCGGAGGTGTCACGCGTCCGGGTCTGCGAGTCAGAGAACTGTGATTGGCTGTTCTTCGACCAGAGCCGCAACCGAACGCGGCGCTGGTGTGACATGAGCACTTGCGGTAACCGTGCGAAAGCGCGCCGCCACTACGAGCGCAAGAAGCGTAGTTGAGCCAAGGAGTGTCTTGGTCGAGAAGTCAAATTGAGCAGAGGAAATGGTGTCTTGGCAAAGAACAGCGCGCCGACCCGCTCCCACCGTCTTTCCAAGTCGCGCTTCGTCACCGGGATCCAGTGCCACAAGCTGCTCTGGTGGACGGTTCACACGCCGGAGGCTCCCGAGCTTCAGCCTGACAAGGTGCTGCAGGACCTGTTCAACCAGGGTCGGCAGGTTGGGGAGTTGGCGCGGACCCGCTTCCCGGGTGGACTGCTGATCGATCTTCCCTATCGCGAGTACCACGCCAGAATCTCAGCCACTCGGGCGGCCCTACAGACCGAAGCGCCGGCGATCTTCGAGGCGTGCTTCGAAGCCGACAACACCTTCGTCGCTGTTGATGTACTCGAGCGCACGGAGAGCGGCTTCAACCTCATCGAGGTGAAGTCAGCTTCCCAACAAAAGGACGAGCACATCCCCGATGCCGCATTACAGAAGCACGTCTTGGCTGCGAATGACGTCGAAGTGCAACGCACCGAGATCATGCACCTGAACAAGGAGCACCGGTTTCCCGATGAAGGCGACCTGTTCGCTCGCACGGATGTCACGGCTCCCGTAGAGCAGTTCCGTGGTCGCGTCCCGGCGGAGATCGAGCGCCAGCTGGCCACGCTGAACGGGCCGCTTCCGGATACGCCGATCGGCCGGCATTGCTTCGAGCCGCGTGAGTGTCCGTTCAGAAAACGCTGCTGGCCTGAGTCGCCCAATCACATCAAAAAGCTCTACAACGTCGGCGCTGTAAGGGCCTGCGAGTACATGCAACGTGGTATCCATTGGATATCGGACATTCCGCCTGAGCAGAAGCTGCCCGCTGCAGCCATACGTCAGCGCAAGGCGATGGCGGAGAACTGCTTGATCGTGGAACCCACGCTTGCAAAAGCGCTTGAGCCTTTTGACGAGACGCTGGGTTTCTTGGACTTCGAAACGGTGTCACGCGCCATACCGGTTTGGCCCGGCACCGGGCCGTGGAAGATGTCGACCGCGCAGTTCAGCTACCATGAGGAGGTCGGTGCGGGTAGCCACTGGCATGTCGGCTACCTGGCCGAGGGCCCGCATGATGCTCGCCCGCAGCTGGCGCGCCAGTTGCTGGAAGCGACGGCCGGTGCCAAGCGGATCGTCATGTACTCTTCGTTCGAGCGCACCATGATCCGTGACCTCCAGCGCGCCGTTCCCGAACTCGAACCCGCCCTCCTAGAACTTGAAAACAAATTGCTCGATCTGTTGCCCGTCATCCGCAACCACGTTTACCACCCGGACTTCCAAGGCAGCTTCAGCTTGAAATTCGTCTTGAACCCGCTGGTTCCGGAGTTGACCTACGACGATCTGGTGATCGTTGACGGCCGCGTAGCTAGTGTGGAGATCGCACGGCTGCTCTTCGTGGCCCACAAGATCCCGCTTCACGAACGCGATCAATTGCGTCAGGACCTATTGGACTATTGCGAGCGCGATACCTGGGCGATGGTCATGTTGCTGCGGCGGCTGCGGGAGCTGGCCGCGTGATGATCCTGAGGATCGAAACCCACGGCCGAGTGGCCGCGTAGTAGGGTTGCGAGATCTGAACGATTCCATTACGATCGCAAACACCCGTGGGCGACATGATCGCCCGAGGCAGCTAACTTAGGAGTTCTCTCTGAGATGAAGAGGATCTTCACCTGGATCGTCCCGATGGCGGGCCGCCGGCGTGGGCCGGCGCAGCCCGCTGGGATCCATGCGTCCCGGTTCATGATCGGTGACGTGGATCCCATCGGGATTCGACTCAAGGAGGGCGTGACCTGACCTAGCTGTAACTGTCTCGGGTTCTTGAAGGCCGATCCGGCCGTTCGGTCACCTTTCCTTGGGATGACCGAAGGGCCGGATTGTTTTTTCCCGAACCTGAACAGTGCTGATGTCTGACCACAGCCACGAACTCGACCAGCGGATCATCGACCGGTATCTGGGCCAGCCGGCCCGGATGCCGGCCGAGCTGCGGCGTCAGGCCGAGACGGAGCTGCAGGGGCCGGTACGGCTCTACGCCATGGTCGACCTCGACGCGGCGATGAAGCTCACCGAGACCTGGGTGGCCTTGGGCGATGAACGCGTTGCTGTGGTCGGCGATGACGTCCGCGGGTTCGAGCGGGCGGGCATCCAGGAAATCAGTGAGTCGTCCGGGCTCTCGGGGACCCGTCTGCTGATTCACGCCCAGGCAGGTGGGCCGCCGCTGGCCGAACTGCGCTACACGAACCGGCAGCGCCGCGCCGTGGAGCACATCCGCTTCGTTCTCGAGCAAGCGCTGTTGGGCCGTGCGATAAAGACAGGCGACCCTGACGTAGCGTACGCCCGGGCCGTGGCCGCCCCGGTTCGCGAGGCTCAAGCGCTGGTCGCGTCCGGTCGACGCGCCAGCGTGCTCCGGCGCCTGCTCTCGTATCTGCGGCCGTACCGGCGTGAACTGTCACTGGGTTTCGCGGCCGCCGGTGTG